>NZ_JBFADM010000003.1:0-267486 GCF_040641355.1 Streptomyces sp. NPDC020996 | reverse complement strand
CACCGGTGCGTGCGACAGCCCATCGCCGCCGACCGGTGCAACGGGCCCTTCCCCGCCCGGCGGGACCGGCGCCACGCCGCCGCCGACCCGTGCGCCGGCTCCTCACCACCAACCGGTGCTACGGCCACCACAGCCGACCGCGCGACGGCACTTCGCCGCCGGCGCGCACGGCAGACCCTCGCCGCCGGCATCTTCGGCAGACCACGCCAACCGGGGCAGCGGGCCCACCACCACCGACCGCACGACGGCACTTCACCACCGGTGCGTGCGACAGCCCATCGCCGCCGGCCGGAGCAGCGGGCCCTTCCCCGCCCGGCGGGACCGGCGCCACGCCGCCGCCGACCCGTGCGCTGGCTCCTCACCACCAACCGGTGCTACGGCCACCACAGCCGACCGCGCGACGGCACTTCGCCGCCGGCGCGCACGGCAGACCCTCGCCGCCGGCATCTTCGGCAGACCACGCCAACCGGGGCAGCGGGCCCACCACCACCGACCGCACGACGGCACTTCACCACCGGTGCGTGCGACAGCCCATCGCCGCCGGCCGGAGCAGCGGGCCCTTCCCCGCCCGGCGGGACCGGCGCCACGCCGCCGCCGACCCGTGCGCCGGCTCCTCACCACCAACCGGTGCTACGGCCACCACAGCCGACCGCGCGACGGCACTTCGCCGCCGGCGCGCGGCGACGGCCCATCACCGCCAAGCGGTGCAGCGGGTTCTCCACCGCCTGCCGCGCGGCAGAGCCCCCGCCAGCATCTGTGGCGGGCCGCCGTCAACCGGCAGTGGCCCACCGCCGACCGCGCGACGGCATTTCGGCGTCGGTGCGCGGCGGCCCTGCCCCGCCCGCGGGTCCGGCGGTGCTTGGCCGTCAGCGCGTGCGCCCGCACCTCTCCGGCGAGCGGTGTGGTGGCGCTTCGCCGTCGCGGCGTGCGGCGGGCCCCGCACCGACAGCCGTGTGGTGGCCCGCCGCCGGCGGCTGGGGCGGGCCACCACCGCCGGCCGTGCAGCGGCGCTTCGTCGTCAGCGCGAGCTGTGGGCCCGGCGCCGCCGACCGGTCCGGCGTGCGGCGGCGTCGGCCGCGAGGCGGTGCTCCACTGTCACCGCGTGCGGCGCCGCGGGCCGCGTGGCGGTGTTTCGCCGTCACCGTGGGCGGCGGCCCGGCAGGAAGGTGAACACCGCGCCGCCCAGCAGGACCGCTGTGCCGGCGACCAGGCCCAGGGCTTTCAGGGCGCCGTGGTCGTCCGCGCCCGTCGCCGCCAGTCCGCCGTCCGACGACGCCGAGCCGCCGGTCGCCGACGAGCCGCCCGAGCCGCCCGAGGCGCCGCTCGCCTGCTGCGTGGTGTCCAGGGTCAGGGAGACCGCCGTCCTGTCAGGGGTGCACGTCGTGGTGGTGCCGAGGGCCTCGATGGTCAGCACGCCCGGGGAGAGCGTCGACCTGCCGGTCGCGCCCGGCTTGTAGGTACCGGTCAGGTCGGGGATCGCGATCGGGTCGCCCGACTTGATGTCCTCGGCGTTCACCGGTCCCTCCACGTGCACGCTGCCCTTGTCCGCGCCGCCCAGGACCACCTCCATCGACGGCTTGACCGAGCCCTTGGGGATGTCGGCCGGGCTGTTCATCACGGACTTCCCGAACCGCACCGTGAGGCCGAAGGCGCCGCCGTCCTTCTTGGCGTCGATCCGGATCGGCGAGGTCGCCTTCTTCTCCCCGATGGGGGACTGACAGGTGTACGGGATGTCGACCTGCTTGCCGGTGAAGTCGGTCTGCCCGCCCGATCCCGAGCCTCCGGTGTCCGTGCCCGCGCTGTCCCCGCCCGACGCGGAGGCGCTCGGCGTGCCCGTCCCGGACGGCGATCCGGTGGGCGACGCGGTGCCCGGTCCGGTGGGCGACGCGCTGGAGGTGCCGCCGTCGCCCGCCGTCACCTCGATGGTCGCCGCCTTCTGCACCGTCCCGGTCGGTGTGCACACGGTGTTCGTCGACATCGCGTTGACGGTGTACGCGTCCGGCGTCAGCGTCACCTCGCCGGGCGCCGTGAGCTTCAGGGTGCCCTTCATGTCGGACAGCACCATGGCGCCGCCCTTGGGGATCGCCGGGTTCTTCCGCGGCCCCTGCATGTCGATGTCGGCGGTCTGCGCGCCGGCCGCCTTGAGCGTGCCGGACGGCTGGACGGAGTCCGCGGGCAGGTCGATGATGTCCGGGTTCTTCGACGCGGCCTGCACGAACTTCCACACGATGTCCACGGTGTCGCCCACCTTCGCCGTGGCGGGCGCGGTGATCTCGACCTTCGTGGTGCCGTCGACGGGGTCGATGCCGGCGGGCGGCACGCAGTGCGTCGCGTACGACACCTCCGCGGCCTGCGCGGAACCGGCCGTCAGGCCGAGCAGCGCGCCCGCGCCGCAGAGCACCGTCGCGGCGCCCACGGCACCCGCTCTCAGCCGGCCGGCCGGCGTGACTCTCCTTCGCTCGCTCACGGGGGTCCCTTCCTCCTGGTGGGAGTCGTGTGACTCGTCGGGCTGTCGTCGTGCGGTGCGGAGAGCCGGCCGGCCGCCCCCGGATCGGAGTCCGGGGTGAACCACGGCAGGGTCGAAGCGGAGAGTGGCGCCTGTTCCGCCCGCGCGGCGAACCGCGGCAGGCGCCCGGCGAGCCCCGGCAGGCGCGAGCCGGGTCCCGGCAGGCGCGAGCCGCGGTGCCGGACGCCGCCGGCGCGCCGCGGCCGGACCCGGTCCACCAGGGCCATGCCGGCCCGGAACACCGCGGCCGGCACGACCAGGAACACCAGCACCCAGAACAGGGTCACGCCCCAGGGGCGCCCCACGCCCCAGGGCTGTTCGGCGAGGACCTTCCCGCCGTACTTGAGGGAGACGGTGTAGTCGCCGTGCGCGCCCCCCGTGAGTTCGACGGGCAGTTCGATCCGCGCCCGCTTCCCGGGCCGGATCGTGCCGCGCCACCGCTGGTCCTCCCACTGCGGGGCGAACACGCCGTATGTGGTGCCGACCTGGAAGACCGGGTCCTTGACCGGGGACGTGCCGACGTTGCCGACGGTGAGGACCAGCGTGCGCGCGGGCGGGGCGCCGAACCAGGTCAGCAGCCCGCTCGACCCGTCGAGCCGGGTGTCGGTGAGAACCGACAGGCGTCCGCCGGCCGGCTGGGCGGGCAGCGGTTCGACGGCGTGCCCGGCCACCTGGAGGACGGCGTCGGCCTGGGCCCGCGCGCCGGTCACGGTGGCCACGTGCACCACGCACGGGCACGGCACCGGCGGCTCGGCGACCGGCAGCTTCCGGCTGAAGGAGCCGTGGGCGTCGGTGGTGACGGCCCGGCCGTCGGCGTTGGCGCAGGAGTTGGTGCCGCCGGGCACGCCGCGCGACGGCACGGCCTGTCCGCAGATCAGCACCATCAGCAGCGCGTGCGCCCGCCAGCCGCTGCCGCGGACGGTGACCGAGCCGCCGGTGCCCGCCTGGGACGTCGACAGCTCGACAGCCGGCCCGTCGGCGGCCACCGCCGTGCCAGCCGCCGTCGGCAGCAGCGGCAGCAGCAGGGCGAGCACCGCCGCCAGCGCCGCGATCCGCACCGCGCCCTTCACGTCCCCGCTCCCGTCGGCTCGGCCTCCACCGGCGGGGACGCGGGCGCGGTGCCACCCGGACGGCGCGCACGACGCCGTACGGCGAACAGGGCGGCGCCCGCGGCCGCCACCGCCCCGGCGGCCCCCTGCACCGCGCCCCGGGACACGAAACGCGCCCGCGTCGCCGCGCTGTCGCGCGCCCCGCCCGCCGCCGTCACCGTCAGCCGCACGTCGACCGCGTCCAGCGCCGGGCGGCCGGACCAGGGCTCGGTGAGTCTCAGGCGGCGGCCGGGCGGCAGCCGGACGGGCAGGCTGCGCGGGGGCCGGTCGAGGACCGCGCCGAACAGGCCGTCGGCGTGCACCGCGAGCCGGGGCGCGAGGACGGTCGTGCCGCGGTTGACCAGCGCGTAGGCGATGCCGTCGGCGCGTACGGTCACGTTCTCGACGGTCAGCGCGGACAGGGCGGGCCCGCCGGCCCTCAGCCGCAGCGGCACCGACCGGGAGCGGCCGTCGGCGTCACGGGCGACGATCTCGCCGGCCCGGTCGCCGGAGGCGGTCACGGTGAACGGCACCTCCGCCCGGGTGCGCGCCGGGACCCGGACCCGGGCGGCGGCGAAGACGACGTGGACGCCACTGCCGTACAGCCGCACGGTGACCGCCCGCCCGCCGCGGTTCGTCACGGACACCGTGTCCCGCAGGACCGTCCCCGCGGGGCCCTCGGCGTAGAAGGCGGGGCGGGAGCCGCCGGCGGGCGCGAGGGACCAGCCGTCGGCCGCGGAGGCCGCCGGGGCGGCGGTCAGCAGGAGCAGGGCGGGCAGGCACAGGACGACACGGGCGGCGGACGGCATCGGCGGCTCCAGCGGGAAGGCGCGGCGGCCACGTTCGTACGGTCTCGTTCGGGCGGCTTCGTTCGTACGGCCTCGTTCGTACGGCCTTGTTCGGGCGGCCTCGTTCAGGCGGCTTCGTTCGGGCGGCTTCGTTCGGGCGGCTTCGTTCGGGCGGTCAGGGGTCAGCGGCGCGCCGTCTGGTGGCGCCGGGTCAGCCACAGCACGCCCGCGGCGCCCGTGAGCAGCACGGTGCCGCCGAGGGTGCCGAGGGCGATCGCCGAGTCCTCGGGGCCGGTCTGCGGGAGGCTGCCGCCGGTGTCGGCGCCGGTGCCGGCTCCGCTCTGGGCGCCGCCGCCGCTCTGCGTGCCGCCGGAGGAGCCGCCGCCGCCCGCTGCCGTCACGTCGAGGGTCAGCGACGGTCCCGGGTTGTTCGACGGCGTGCAGGTGGTGGTCGTGCCGAGCGCCTTGATGGTCAGCACGCCCGCGGTGAAGGTGACCTTGCCGGTCTTCTTCGGGGTGTACGTGCCCGACAGGTCACTGATCTTGATGGGCGTGTTGGCGGGGATGGCGGCCTGGTTGGCGGGGCCGGTGACGGCCAGGGTGCCGCTGTCGGCGCCGCCCAGCTCGATGGTGGCGCTCGGGTTCATCGCGCCCTTGCCCAGTTCGACCGGGCTGGAGGAGACGCCCTTCTGCCACGACATGGTGATCCGGTAGCCGCTGCCGCTCTTGACGCCCTTCATGTCGATGGGCGAGACGGCACTCTTGTCGCCGATCGGCGTCTTGCACCGGTAGTCGACGTCGACGACCTCGGCATGGGCTGCGGGGGCGGCCATCAGCACCGCCGAGCCGGCCAGGGCCGCGGCGGACGCGAGCGCGGCGGTTCGTTTCCGGTACGACACGGTTCCGCTCCCTTTCCTGTCTCCTGACGCTTCCTGACGGCACATCAGATCGGGCCGTCAAGGTACGCCCGGGGCCGGAAGAGGGGAAGACACGGTACGGGCCGGAGTTGTGCGGATCCGGCGTGCGTACGGGGGAGTTGACGTTCGGCCGGCGCCCCGCCTCCGGGGCCGGCCTCGGTGACGGTCGCACGCCGGGCGGACGGGCACGGGCGCCCGGCCGGGACCGGAATCGGCGTACGCGCCGCGGCAGGGGGCGGCGTGACCCGCACGCCGTATGTCGGGGCAGCGGCCTGCCCCGGGGCGGGCTCAGGCCGGTGCGCCGAGCTCCGCCCAGACGGTCTTGCCCGCCGCTCCCGGCGTGCGCACGACCCCCCAGTCCAGGCACAGCCGCTGCACGATGAACATGCCGTGGCCGCCGGGGCGGCCCGCGCGGTGCGGGTTGCGCGGGGCCGGCTGGCCGCCGCCGCGGTCGGAGACCTCCACGCGGATCACCTTGTTGTCGCAGGTGATCCCCAGCTCGTCCGGCCCCTCGGCGTGCAGGCAGGCGTTGGTGACCAGTTCGGAGACGACGAGCAGGACGTCCTCGGCGGCGGCCCGCCGGTCGGCGGTGGCGGCGGGCAGCCATCCCCACGCGTACAGCGCCTGCCGGGTGAAGTCGCGGGCGAGCGGCACGACCCCGCTCTCGCCGTCGAAACTCAGTCTGCGGACCTGGCGCCCCCCGGACGATGCGGATGCCGCTGACGACGCGGCCGCGTCCCCGCCGGACGCCCCGGTCACGGGCGCGCCTCCCTCGGACGCCCCGGAAGCGCCGCTGGGCTCCGGGCCGCGGTCGCCCGGCGAGCAAGGCCGGGTGGTGCTCATCAGCGCTTCACCTCACCGATTCACCAGTTCATCATTCAGGAGTCAGTACGTGGCCGGGCGGCGGATGCGCCGCTCTGCCTGCCGACAATGTTTCAGGATGTCTCCTGCCCGACCGGACCGGTGGAACACCCCTCGTTTCGACACGGAAGGCGTGACACCCGGAAAGTGCCGGTCGTGCAGGGGCGCCCGGGGCCCGGCACCGGACCGGACGGACGCCCGCCCGGTCAGCCCGCCTCGTCGGCCTCGTCGGCCTCGTCGGCGAGGGCCGCCTCCAGCGTGTCATGGATGGCGAACACCGCGTCCGCCCCCGTGATCTCGAAAACCCGTCCCACCACGGGCAGCATCCCCGCGAGGTGCACCCCGCCGCCCGCGGCCTCGGCTTTCAGCCGCGCGCCGAGCAGCACGTTCAGCCCGGTGGAGTCGCAGAACTCCAGCCGTGAGCAGTCCACGACCAACCGCTTGTGTCCCTTGTCGAGGCAGTCCTCGAGCGGCTCACGCAACAGATCGGCCGTGTGGTGGTCCAACTCGCCCGCCGGGGTCACGACGGCACTGGAGCCCTCTTCCCGAACCTCCACCAGTAGCCGGCCAGACTGTGCGCTGCCGACCGTCCCGCGGTCCATGCCGTCTCTCTCTCCCGACGTCGAGGCTGCTGACTGACGCCCTCGAACACTACGCCTTCTCCACACTCTCCGACACCCGAACAACCCCAAGTAAACGGACATATCAGCACGTAGCACACTTGCGAGGGGCTCGGGGAAGCGGGTAGGGCTGGATAAACACGCAACCGACACGGCCGGCTTTGGAGGCGCCGCACACCGCAGTGCAGGTACTGGCTTCGGCAGCCGTATGCCGAGAACGATGGAGGACACCATGTCACCCCGGCTCGACGCATCGCGTTCCCCTCAGGAGACGCCGGCCCCCCTTCCGGAACCTCTGGATCCCGCAGAGGACGACGACGCGGACGCTGCCGCCGGGCTTGCCGGGCTCCCGGAGATCCCCCCGTACGACGAGGTGGGACCGGTCGACGCCCGCGCCCTCTCCAAGACCCTCTTCGAGCGGCTGGAATCCCTCGAGGAAGGCACCCACGAGTACGCCTACGTCCGCAACACCCTCGTGGAGCTGAATCTCGCCCTGGTCAAGTTCGCCGCCTCCCGGTTCCGCTCCCGCAGCGAGCCGATGGAGGACATCGTCCAGGTCGGCACCATCGGCCTGATCAAGGCGATCGACCGCTTCGAGCTCTCGCGCGGTGTCGAGTTCCCCACGTTCGCGATGCCGACCGTCGTCGGCGAGATCAAACGATTCTTCCGGGACACGTCATGGTCCGTGCGCGTCCCGCGCCGGCTCCAGGAGCTGCGGCTCGACCTGGCCAAGGCCGGGGACGAGCTGGCCCAGCAGCTGGACCGCGCGCCGACGGTGGCGGAGCTGGCCGAACGCCTCGGCATCTCCGACGACGAGGTCGTCGAGGGCATGGCGGCGTCGAACGCGTACACCGCCTCCTCGCTGGACGCCCAGCCGGAGGAGGACGACGCGGAGGGCGCGCTCGCGGACCGCATCGGCTACGAGGACCACGGCATCGAGGGCATCGAGTACGTCGAGTCGCTGAAGCCGCTGATCGCCGGGCTGCCGCCGCGTGACCGGAAGATCCTCTCCCTGCGCTTCGTGGCGGGCATGACCCAGTCGGAGATCGGCGAGGAGCTGGGCATCTCGCAGATGCACGTCTCCAGGCTGCTGTCGCGGACGCTGGTGCGGCTGCGCAAGGGGCTGACCGTCGAGGAGTGACGCCCGCGTTCATGGACGGCCGCTCCCGGACGACGCCCTCCACGGGCGGTCCGTCGGGGAGCGGCCGTCGGGAGCGGCCGTCCGGGAGCGGCCGTCGGGCAGCGGCCCGCCCGGTCAGTGGAGGCGCCTGCCCCGCCGCCAGACGCCGGTGACCAGCGGGACGCCCGGACGGTAGGCCAGGTGGATGTGGCTCGGCGCGTCGAGGACGATCAGGTCCGCGTACGTGCCGGGCCGGAGGCGGCCGATGTCGTCCCGGCGCAGGGCCGCCGCCCCGCCCGCCGTGGCGGACCACACCGCCTCGTCCGGCGTCATCCGCATGTCCCGCACGGCGAGCGCGACGCAGAACGGCATCGACGAGGTGAACGACGAGCCCGGGTTGCAGTCCGTCGACAGCGCGACGGTGGCCCCGGCGTCCAGCAGGCGCCGGGCGTCCGGCCACTCGGCGCGGGTGGAGAACTCCGCGCCGGGCAGCAGGGTCGCCACGGTGTCGCCGTGCGCGAGGGCGTCGACGTCGGCGTCGGTGAGGTGGGTGCAGTGGTCGGCGCTGGCCGCGCCCAGCTCGACGGCCAGCTGCACGCCGGGGCCGTGGGAGAGCTGGTTGGCGTGGACGCGGAGACGGAGGCCCCTGGCCCGGCCGGCGGTGAGGATCGCGCGGGCCTGGTCGCCGTCGAAGGCGCCCTTCTCGCAGAAGACGTCGATCCAGCGGGCGTGCGGCGCGCAGGCGTCGAGCATCGCGCCGGTGACGAGGTCGACGTAGCCGGCCGGGTCGTCGGCGTGCTCCTCGGGCACGACGTGGGCGCCGAGGTAGGTGACCTCGTCGGTGTGGCGGGCGGCGATGCGCAGGGCGCGGGCCTCGTCGGCGACGGTCAGGCCGTAGCCGGACTTGGTCTCCATGGTGGTCGTGCCCTGGCGCAGGGCCTCGGCGAGGTAGCGGGTGAGGTTGGCCTCCAGTTCCTCGTCGCTCGCGGCGCGGGTGGCGGCGACGGTGGTGCGGATGCCGCCCGCGCGGTAGGCCCGGCCGGACATGCGGGCGTTGAACTCCCGGGTCCGGTCCCCCGCGAAGACCAGGTGGGAGTGCGAGTCGACGAAGCCGGGGAGGACCGCCCGGCCCTCGGCGTCGACCCGGTTGTCAGTGGCGGGTGCTTTGCTTGACTCACCGGTCCACACGACGCGGTCGCCCTCGATGACGAGCGCCGCGTCCTGGATCAGTCCGAGGGGAGATCCGTCACCGAGGGAGGGGTCGTTGGTGATCAGCGTGGCGATGTTGACGATGGCGGTGCTGCTGCTCATGGCGTCCTCGGTGATGGTGGGTTTCCCTCGCGCAGAGCCGCGACGGCCCGCGCGAGGGCCTGCGGCACGTCCGGCACGAGGGTGTGCGCCCCGTCGCGCACGATGTGCCGGCCCGCGACGACCGTGTGCCGTACGTCGGCCGCCGTCGCGGCGAATACGGCGGTCTCGGCGCCGAGCCGGGGCAGCGTTCCGGCCGTCCTGACGGAGTCCAGCGCGATCGTCGTGAAGTCGGCGAGCGCGCCCTGTTCGATCCGGCCGGCCCCGTCCCAGCCGAGCGCGGCGTGGCCGTCGGCGGAGGCGGCGCGCAGCAGGGCGGCGGCCGTCCAGTGGCCGCGGGTGCGGGTGCGCAGCCGTTCGTCCAGTTCCATGGCGCGCGCCTCTTCCAGCAGGTCGACGACGGCGTGGCTGTCGGAGCCGAGGCTGAGCGGGGAGCCGGCGGCCTGCAGGGCGGCGGCGGGTCCGATGCCGTCGGCGAGGTCCCGCTCGGTGGTCGGGCACATGCAGGTGCCGGTGGAGCTGCCGCCGATCAGGGCGATGTCCTCGTCGGTGAGGTGCGTGTTGTGGACGCCGGTGGTGCGCCGCCCGAGGACGCCGTGGTCGGCGAGCAGCCGGGTGGGCGTGCAGCCGTGGGCGGCCTGGCAGGCGTCGTTCTCGGCGGTCTGCTCGGACAGGTGGACGTGCAGTGGGGCGTTCCGCTGCTCGGCCCACCGCGCCACGGTCGCCAGCTGGCCCGCGGGCACGGCCCGCACGGAGTGGATCGCCGCTCCGATCCGCGCGTGATCCCGTTCCTTGAGAACTGAACAGCGTTCGGCCCACGCTTCGGCGTGTCCGTCGGAGAAGCGGAGCTGGTGGGCGTTGGGCGGTTCGCCGAAGCCGGAGGAGAGGTAGGCGGCGTCCAGGAGGGTGATGCGGATGCCGGCCTCGGCGGCGGCCGCGATCAGCGCCTCGCCCATCGCGTTGGGGTCGGCGTAGGGCGTGCCGCCGGGGGCGTGGTGGACGTAGTGGAACTCGCCGACCGCCGTGACGCCGGCCAGCGCCATCTCCGCGTACACGGCGCGGGCGAGGGCGTGGTAGGTGTCCGGGGTGAGCCGGTCGGCGGTCGCGTACATGATCTCGCGCCAGGTCCAGAAGGTGCCGGAGCCGACCTGGACGGTGCCGCGCAGGGCGCGGTGGAAGGCGTGGCTGTGCGCGTTGGCGAGGCCGGGCAGGGTCAGGCCGCGCAGGATCCCGGCGCCGGGGGGCGGGGCGGGCGTGTCCCGGCGGACGGCGGTGACGCGGCCGTCCGCGACCTCGACGGCGACCCCCGGCTCGACATGGGTGCCGAGCCAGGCGTGCTCCAGCCAGTACGTGTGGGTCGCCGTCACCTGCAGGCCAGTCCTTCCAGTACGTCGGCGAGCGCGAGCACCCCGGCCGCGCAGTCGTCCTCGGCGGCGGACTCGGCCGGGGAGTGCGAGACGCCGGTGGGGTTGCGCACGAACAGCATGGCGGTCGGGATGCTCCCGGCGAGGATCCCGGCGTCGTGTCCCGCTCCGGTACCCAGCACGGGCACGTTCAGGCGGTCGCTCCCTCGGTTCCCAGGTCCCAGAATGTGTGCGATCTCGTCGCGCAGGGCGTGGTCGAACTCGACGACCGGTGTGAAGGACTCGCGGACGACGTCGAGGTCGACGCCGTGTTGCCGGGCGTGGTCGCGGGCCGCGGCCTCCACGGCCGCGACCACGGTGTCCAGGCTGTCCTGGTCGGCGGCGCGGGAGTCGAGCCAGCCGCGCACCAGGGACGGGACGGCGTTGACGCCGTTCGGCTCGACCGCGACCTTGCCGAAGGTGGCGACGGCGTCGGCCAGCCGGGCCTCGCGGCGGGCGGCGAGCACGGCCTCGGCGTACGGCAGCATGGGGTCGCGGCGGTCGGCCAGCCGGGTGGTGCCCGCGTGGTTGGCCTCGCCCCGGAAGTCGAACCGCCAGCGTCCGTGCGGCCAGATGGAACTCGCGATGCCGACGGCGTCGCCGGACAGGTCCAGGGCCCGGCCCTGCTCGACGTGCAGTTCGACGAACGCGCCGATGCGGGCGAGCCGTTCCGGGTCCGGCCCGATGGCCTCGGGGTCGTATCCGGCGGCCTCCATGGCCCGGGGCAGCGTGACGCCGTCGGCGTCGGTCAGCAGGTGCGCCTGCCGGGCGGTGAGCTTCCCGGCGGTCAGCCGTGAGCCGACGCAGGCGAGCCCGAACCGGGCGCCCTCCTCGTCGCCGAAGTTGACGACGGCCACGGGCTTGGCGAACCGCGCTCCCCTGCCGCGCAGTTCGTCCAGGGCGGCGAAGGCCGACACGACGCCCAGGGGGCCGTCGAAGGCGCCTCCGTCGGGCACGGAGTCCAGATGCGACCCGGTGACGACGGCGTCCCCCCGGGCCGGATCGCCCAGCCAGGCCCACTGGTTGCCGTTGCGGTCGACCTCGTGGGTCAGTCCGCGCGCCTCCGCCTGCTCCCGGAACCAGGCCCGGCACTCGGCGTCGGCGCCGGTCCAGGCGAACCGGCGGTAGCCGCCGGACTCGGGGTGCCGGCCGACGGGGCGCAGCCGGTCCCACATCTCGTGGAAGGAGTCACCGGCCGCGACGGGCCGCACGGCGGCCCCCGGCACGTCGGCCGGCACGTCGACCGGTGCGTCGGCCGGTGCGGGCGGCGACGGGACCCCGGCTCCCGCCGACGGGGCGCCGGTCCCGCCCGCGTGCCTGTCCGCGCCCTCGTACCGGCGCACGCGCTCGTACCGGCTCACGCCCTCGTGCCGCTTCACGCCTCGTCACCCTCGCGCATCGGGATGCGCACGCCGCGCTCCTGGGCGACCGACTCCGCGATGTCGTAGCCCGCGTCCACGTGCCGGACGACGCCCATGCCGGGGTCGTTGGTGAGCACACGGCGGATCTTCTCCCCGGCCAGCGGCGTGCCGTCGGCCACCGTCACCTGCCCGGCGTGGATCGACCGGCCCATGCCGACGCCGCCGCCGTGGTGGATGGACACCCAGGATGCGCCCGAGGCCACGTTGACCATGGCGTTCAGCAGCGGCCAGTCGGCGATCGCGTCGGACCCGTCGAGCATCGCCTCGGTCTCCCGGTAGGGGGAGGCCACCGAGCCGCAGTCGAGGTGGTCGCGCCCGATGACGACCGGCGCGGCCAGTTCCCCGCTCGCCACCATGTCGTTGAAGCGCTCGCCGGCCTTGTCCCGCTCGCCGTAGCCGAGCCAGCAGATACGGGCGGGCAGGCCCTGGAAGTGGACCCGCTCACCCGCCATCCGGATCCACCGGGCGAGGGACTCGTTCTCGGGGAAGAGCTCCAGGATCGCCCGGTCGGTCCTGGCGATGTCGGCCGGGTCGCCCGAGAGCGCGGCCCACCGGAACGGGCCCTTGCCCTCGCAGAACAGCGGGCGGATGTAGGCGGGGACGAAGCCGGGGAAGGCGAACGCCCGGTCGTACCCGGCGAGTTTGGCCTCACCGCGGATGGAGTTGCCGTAGTCGAAGACCTCGGCGCCGGCGTCCATGAAGCCGACCATGGCCTCCACGTGCCGGGCCATCGACTCGCGGGCGCGGGAGGTGAACCCGGCCGGGTCCTTGGCGGCGGCCTCGGCCATGTCCTCGAAGGCGACCCCGAGCGGCAGGTAGGACAGCGGGTCGTGGGCCGAGGTCTGGTCGGTGACGATGTCGACGGGGGCGCCCATGGCGAGGAGCTGCGGGACGAGTTCGGCGGCGTTGCCCAGGACGCCGATGGACAGCGGGCGGCGGGCGTCACGGGCCTCGACGGCCAGCTGGAGGGCGTGGTCGAGGGAGTCGGCCCGCACGTCGAGGTAGCGGTGCTCGATGCGGCGCTCGATGGCGCGCGGGTCGCAGTCGACGCAGACCGCCACGCCGTCGTTCATGGTGACGGCGAGCGGCTGGGCGCCGCCCATGCCGCCGAGCCCGGCGGTGAGGGTGATCGTCCCGGCGAGGGTGCCGCCGAACCTCTTCGCGGCGACGGCGGCGAACGTCTCGTAGGTGCCCTGGAGGATGCCCTGGGTGCCGATGTAGATCCAGGAGCCGGCGGTCATCTGGCCGTACATGGTCAGGCCGAGGGCCTCCAGTCGGCGGAACTCCTCCCAGGTGGCCCAGTCGCCGACCAGGTTGGAGTTGGCGATGAGGACGCGCGGGGCCCACTCGTGGGTCTGCATGACGCCGACCGGGCGGCCGGACTGGACGAGCATGGTCTCGTCCTGCTTGAGGGTCTTCAGCGTGCGGACCATCGCGTCGAAGGAGCGCCAGTCGCGGGCCGCCTTGCCGGTGCCGCCGTAGACGACGAGCTTGTCGGGGTGCTCGGCGACCTCGGGGTCGAGGTTGTTCTGCAGCATCCGCAGGGCGGCTTCCTGCTGCCAGCCCAGGGCACTGAGTTCCGTACCGCGGGGGGACCGGACGGGGCGGGGTCCTGACATGGGGCTGCCTCCTGGCGGATCACGACCGGATTCTTGCTGCAGTTATTCACATCCTGACTTTCTGAATAGAACTAGTCAACACGTTCTTGCGTCCGCACCGGCGCGTCGCGGATGTTTGGCTGGATAGACGGCTGCGGACGGCTACGGCGACGACACGACGACAGGACGGGGATGCGGTGGACAGGGACAGCGACCGCCACGAGGACCAGGCAGCCCGGCACGACGACCGCCACGAGGACCGGGCCATCCTGCGCGACGACGACCCCCACGACGGCCGGGCCGCCCGGCGCGACGAGGCCGTGCGGGCCGCCGTGGAGCAGGGGCTGCTCGGGCCCGCCACCCCCATCGTCGGCCTTCTGGACGTCACGGGCATCCGGGAGTCGGCGGCGCGGCTGCGGGCCGCGTTCGAGGCGGTCGTCGCCCCCGGCACGCCGGTGCTGCACGCCTTCGCCGTGAAGGCGACCCCGCTGGTGCCGGTGCTGCGGCTGCTGCACGAGGAGGGCATCGGCGCGGAGGTGGCGAGCCCGGGCGAGCTGGCACTCGCGCAGGCGGCCGGGGTGCCGCCCGGGCGGACGGTCCTCGACTCGCCCGCCAAGACGCCGGCCGAGCTGCGCGAGGCGCTGGAGCTGGGGATCGCGGTGAACGCCGACAATCCGCAGGAACTGGCGCGCATCGACGGCCTGATCGGGGCCGCCGCCGGCCGCTCACCGCTCGGGCTCCGGGTGAACCCGCAGGTCGGCGGGGGCGCCATCGAGGCGCTGTCGACGGCCACCGAGACCTCGAAGTTCGGGGTGGCGCTGCGCGACGAGGGGGCGCGCGCCTGGGTGGTGCGGGCGTACGCCGAGCGGCCGTGGCTGACCCGGCTGCACGCGCACACCGGGTCGCAGGGCGTCCCGCTGCCGCTGATGGCGCGGGGCGTGGCCGAGACGTACGCGCTCGCCGAGGAGATCAACCGGCGCGTCGGGCGGCGGCAGGTCGACACGATCGACATCGGCGGCGGTCTGCCGGTGAACTTCTCCTCGGACGCGACGACACCGACGTACGCGCAGTACGCGCGGCTGCTGCGGGAGACGGTGCCGGGGCTGTTCGACGGGCGGTACGGGCTGGTCACCGAGTTCGGGCGGTCGCTGCTGGCCAAGCACGGCACGGTGGTGGCGCGGGTGGAGTACGCCAAGAGCGCCGGCGGGCGGCCGGTCGCGGTGACGCACGCGGGCGTGCAGGTGGCCACGCGGACGGTGTACGCACCGGGGGCGTGGCCGCTGCGCGTCGCCGCGTACGACGCCGAGGGGCGGCCCAAGCAGGGGCCGCCGGTCGTGCAGGACGTCGCCGGCCCGGCGTGCTTCGCGGGCGACCTGCTGGCCGAGGCCCGCCCGCTCCCGCTGCTCGAACAGGGCGACCACGTGGCGGCGCTGGACACCGGCGCGTACTACTTCGCGCACCACTACGCCTACAACTCCCTGGTCCGGCCCGCGATCCACGGCTTCGCCCCGGACGGCCGCGGCGGCGTCGCCTTCGCGACCGTGCGCGAGGAGCAGAGCCTGGCCGAGGTGGTCGCCGAGTCGGGAGGGGCGCACGCCGGTTCGCTCACCACCCTGGGCGCTCCCAGTCGCCGTTGACGCATGCCCGCGGCTCTGCAGTCCCCTTGTTCTCCGCGGTTTTCGCGACTTGGAAAATCGTCCCACCCTAGTGGTCCGGAGCATGTTCCGCCGGAAAATGCCGGAAGCCTCATCCGTCGCGCACACGTTGCGTAGTTTCGGCGTCACTCAGCCGAACCCCAGGCGGGAGGGGAGCCACGGTGCCCGGAATCGACGAGTGCCTGCTGGAAGCCATGCGACTGCCCGGTGCCCGGGGCGCCGCACTGGTCGACTGGATCAGCGGGCTTGCCCTGGGCACCGTGGGCGAGTCACCGGGGGGCGATCACGAGACGGCCGCCACCGAGGCCGCCGAGATCGCCCGCCTCGCCGCGGAGCAGCACGTCTTCGCGCCCGCCGACGACCCCGACGGCGCCTCGGGCGCGGACGTCGATCCGCCGGTCGAGGACCTCATCCTCAGCAACCGGGACAGCTACCACGTGCTGCGGTTCGTGGGGACGTCCTTCGACGGCAGCGTGGTCCTGCACCTGTGGCTGGCCCGCGCGGAGGGCAACCTGGCGCTGGCCCGCATCCGCCTGGCCGAGATGGCCGAACGGCTGGTGCTGGCATGACCGTCGTCGGGACGACCGAACCCCCGCGGCTGCCCGTGCGGCACTGGGCGGAGGCACCCGAGCGCGGCCGGGGCGGGCTCTCCCCCATGCTGACCCGGCTCGCCGCCGAGCGGGCCACCGGCGTCCTGGTCCGCGAGCGCGGCACGCTCCACCTCGCCGAGGGCCTGGTGGTGGACGCCGAGAGCCCGGCGGCGCCCGGACTGGACGTCCTGCTCACCGCCCACGGCACGATCGCCGCGGGCACCTGGCGGCAGGCGCTCGCCGCGGCCGACGGCGACCGCCTGCACACCGCCCGCGCGCTGGCCGACAGCGGCCGGCTCCCCTTCGGCACGCTGGAGATGTGCCACCTGGCCGCCCTGTACGACGCGGCGTTCTTCGCCCTGGCGCCCAGCAGCACCCCGGGCCGGTTCCGCTACGGCGACGCCGGCCGGCCCGGGGCCGTGCGCCCCGTCCCCGTGGAGGCCGTGGAGCACGAGACCCTGCGCCGCCGCGACCTGCTGCACCGCATCTGGCCGGACCCGCGCACGGACGACGTCCCGCTGCTGCGCACCGGCCTCGCCGCGGCCCCCGCCCTCACCCGCCGTCAGCGGGCGGTACTGGACCGGGTGAACGGCGTCCGCACGGCCACGGACATCGCCCGGGAGCTCGGCCGGCCGGCCTTCCACACGCTGGTGGACGTACGGCGGCTGACCGCGGCCGGAGTCGTGCGCGGCCCCACCAGCGGCCGCGGTCCCACCCCCGCGACCGGCACCGGCCGCAATCCCGCACCCGCGACCGGCACCGCTCCCGCCGTCGGCCGTGGTCCCGCCCGCGCGACCGGCCCTGCTCCCGCCCCCGGCCACGGTCCCGCCCCCGGCGGCGACCCGCCCCCCGACCTCGCCGGCCCGCTGCCGGCGCACCTGTCGACCGACCCCCATATCACCTTGCTGAAGAGGCTCAGGGATGCGCTGGAGGCCCTTTGAGAGGAGACCCCGGATGGCTGCCGACCCAGACATCCTGGACGAGTTGCGCCGCCTGCGGGCCCGAGTGCCGCAGCTCACCGGCGCCCTGGCGACCGGCGTCGACGGCGTCGTCCTCGCCCAGGACACCCCCGGCGTGGCACCGGAGGGCGTGGCCGTGCTGATCACGAGCGCGCACGGCCTCGCCGTGAAGCTGGCGGACGCGACAGGTCAGGGCGACTTCCGCGAACTGCTGGTGCGCGGCGGACACGGCTACGTCGCCACGTACGCGGCCGGCCCCACCGCCGTGCTGACCCTGCTCGCCCAGGACCGCGTCAACGTCGGCCGCCTGCTGCTGGAGGGCCGCCGCGCCGGCGCCCGCATCGGCGAACTCCTCGAGGAGCGCCGGGCGGGCACCGCGTCCGCGAGGCAGGCCAGGGCCGCGAAACCCGCCGCCAAGGGCGCCGGCGCCCGGACCGCAACCGCGCGCGCCCCGCGCCCGACGACCACCGACCCCGTTACCGACACGCACAGTTGAACCGAGAGGAACCACAGTCATGGCCAACACCGAGACCGCACTGAAGGAAGCGCTCGCCTCCATCGAGGGCGCGACCGGCGTCGCGCTCGTCGACTACACCAGCGGCATGGCACTCGGCACGATGGGCGGCGGCAAGAGCTTCGACCTCAACGTCGCCGCCGCCGGCAACACCGATGTCGTCCGCGCCAAGATGCGCACGATGGAGCACCTGGGGCTCAAGGGCCAGATCGAGGACATCCTGATCACGCTGTCCGACCAGTACCACCTGATCCGCCTGCTCAGCGGCCGCGGCGGCAACGGCCTCTTCCTCTACCTGGTGCTCGACGGCAAGCGGGCCAACCTGGCGATGGCCCGCCACCAGCTGAAGAAGATCGAGGAGGAGCTGGAGGTCTGACCGCCCGCCCCTCAGACGAGCGCCGCGGTGCGGCGCCGCGCCCCGCCCGGGGCCGCGTCGCCCGCCGCGATGCCCGTGCTGCGGTACCCCTTGACCGCCTTGCCGGCCGGGCGGCCGCCGTTCGCGGCGAGCCAGTCGACCCGCACCCACAGCAGGGCGTCCCCGGCCCTCTCCAGCCGCCCGAGCCAGGCCGCCTTCAGCCGCAGCCCGGCGCCGCACCCGGCGAGCAGCATGCCGCCCGCGGCGGGCACGGCGAAGGACCCGCCGAGCGCGACGGCGAAGCCGAGCAGCAGCCACCAGCGGTGCCCGCGGCGCCAGTTGCGCACGCTCACCGCACGGTCCTGCAGCACGTCGTGCTTGCCGGCGCGGACGGCGGAGCGGGCGAGCCCGGCGTACCGCTTGCGCCGCGCGCACACCACCACGGCCGCCGCGACGATGAACAGCGCCGCCCCGGCCATGACGCCGATCCGGCGCCCGGTCAGCCCCGGCACCAGCAGCCCGACGCCCGCCGAGAACACTCCGAGCCACCACAGGGGCGCCGCCCCCGCGCGTACGACGACGGCCACCCGAGCCAGGCCGTACGCCCGACGATCTCCGCGTGCCACGTTCACCCTCCTCGTCGTCCAGGCACAGTGCTTGTCCGGCGGGCAGATTAGCGAGCGAAGGTGAGACGAGTCTGAGGAACGCCGCGTCCGGCCGCGCCCGTCTACTCCACGAACAGACCCCGGTTCGCGGCGCGCGCGTCGAACTCCTCCAGGCGGGCCTGCGCCTCGGGCAGGTCGTCGCACATCGCCTCCAGCAGGACCCGGCCCAGCAGCATCGGCGCGCAGGCGGTGTCGAAGGCGAGGCCGGTGCCGACGGGGGCCGGCAGCAGCAGGTCGGACACCTTGGCGACCGGCGCGAAGGCCGAGTCGGCGACGGTGACGACGGTCAGCCCGGCCTCCCTGGCGAACGCCAGCGTGTCCACCACCTCGCGCGGATGCCGGGGCAGGGCGAAGCACAGCAGCGCACGGGCCCCGGCGCGGACGGCCGCCTCGATGCGGTCCTGGATCATCGTGCCGCCCTCGTTGAGCAGCCGGACGTCCGGATGGACCTTGGCGGCGAAGTAGGCGAAGCCGTGGGCCTGGGAGGCTGCGGCCCGCAGGCCAAGCACGGGCAGGGGCCGCGAGGCGGCCAGGATCCGCCCGGCCCGCTGCACGGGCCGCGGGTCGGCAAGCACCTCGGCGAGATGCCGGAGGTTCTCGATCTCGGCCTCCACGGCCTGCTGGTACGCGTTGTACGGCCCCGCCTCGGCGGCCGGCTCGGCGGGCGCGACCTCGCGCAGGTGCCGGCGCAGTGCCGGGTAGCCGTCGAAGCCGAGGGCGACGGCGAAACGGGTCACGGACGGCTGGCTGACCCCGGCCAGCTCGGCCAGCTCCACGCTGGACAGGAACGGGACGTCGGCGGCCCGCCGGACCATGCTGTGCGCGATGCGCCGCTGCGTCGGCGTCAGCCGGTGCCCTTCGAACAGCGCCTGCAGCCGTCCGGCCGGGCTGTCGGCCGCTCCGGCGGTCCGTGCGGCCGGGCTGTCGGCCACCCCCGTGGTCCGTGCGCTCATGCCCCGCTCCCTCCAGAGATCGACCGGCCCACCCTATTCAGATAGTAAGAACCCTGCATGACCCTATGCAGAGCGACCGGTGGACCCCCACCCCGACAGGGGGGCTATCCCCAGTGCGGCGGGCGTGCCGCCTGCCTACCGTGGATCCCGTCGACGGGAAGGTCGGCGGGAAGAGGAGACGGGGATGGACGCGCGCGACACCGAACTCAAGAAGGAACTCGACGCCACCCTGCAGGCCCGCAGGGAACTGGGCGAGGAGTACGAGTCCGCGCTGGTCGACTCGTTCCTGGAGAAGGTCGACCAGCGTATCGACGGCGCCGTCGAACGCCGGGTGCGCCGGCAGCTGGCCGAGCAGCAGATGGTGGTGGCGCGGGGCGCCCGGACGCCGAAGCCCACCGACTCCTGGGGGGAGCGGTTCGGCTTCGGCATCGTCACGCTGGTGCTGGCGATCCCGCTGTCCGCCATCGGCGGCGGCGTCGCCCGTCTGCCCGGCCTGTTCGTCGCCTGGGCCGGCATCGTCGGCGTCAACGCCTTCCAGGCGGCGCGCGCCAACCCCCACCTCTTCGGCCGCCGCCGCAGGGACGCCAAGGAGGGCGGCGACTGGGAGGAGTGAGCGCCCGCGCCCGCCGGGCAGGAACGCCGAGCGGGACGCGCGTAGCAGAGGTGTGCGCGGGGACCGCCGCACCCCCGTTGCCGGGGGGCGGGACGACGGCGGTCCCCGCGAGGGACGCGGGCCGGGTCAGGCCGGGCTGCGCGTCCGTGGCGTCCATGGAGGTCCGGGAGCCGCTCCGGAGGTCCTTGGACGTTCGGCGCCGGCCGGGGCGGGGAGCCTCCCCCAGTGCTCAACGCCTGGGAGGTGCCCCCATCGCCCTGCCGACACCCACTAATGTGCCGGACGCGTGTTAAGCGGGTGCTGCGCGGACGTGACGCGCTCGTACCACTTTCACGAAGTCCACGAAGGTGGTTGACCACCGCAAGTTCGGCGCCCGCACCCGCCGTACACCGGACGTTCGCCGCGGCTTCCCGTTCTGCTACTTCCCGTTCTTCGCGAGGAAGGCCAGCAGGTCCTGCCGGCTGACCACACCGGTCGGCTTGCCCTCGACGAGGACGATCGCCGCGTCCGCCTCGCCGAGCACGGCCATCAGGTCGGCGACCGGCTCGCCGGAGCCGACCTGCGGCAGCGGCGCGGACATGTGCTTCTCCAGCGGGTCGTCGAGGGAGGCCCGCTTGGTGAACAGGGCGTCGAGCAGTTCCCGTTCGACGACGGAGCCGACGACCTCGGCGGCCATGACGTCCGGGTGACCGGCGCCCGGCTTCACGATCGGCATCTGCGAGACGCCGTACTCGCGCAGCACCTCGATGGCCTGGCCGACGGTCTCGTCCGGGTGCATGTGGACGAGGGAGGGGATGGCGCCGTGCTCCTTGTCGCTGAGCACGTCGCCGACGCGGGCGCTCGGGCCCTCGTCCTCCAGGAAGCCGTAGTCGGCCATCCACTCGTCGTTGAAGATCTTGCTGAGGTAGCCGCGGCCGCTGTCCGGCAGCAGCACCACGACCACGTCGTCCGGTCCGAGCCGCTCGGCGACCCGCAGCGCCGCCACGACCGCCATGCCGCAGGAGCCGCCGACGAGCAGGCCCTCCTCCCTGGCCAGGCGCCGGGTCATCTGGAAGGAGTCCTTGTCCGACACGGCGATGATCTCGTCGGCGACGGTCCGGTCGTACGCGGACGGCCAGAAGTCCTCACCGACGCCCTCGACGAGGTACGGCCGTCCCGAGCCGCCGGAGTACACCGAGCCCTCGGGGTCGGCGCCGATGACCTTCACCCGGCCGTCGCTGGCGTCCTTGAGGTAGCGCCCGGTGCCGGAGATGGTGCCGCCGGTGCCGACGCCCGCCACGAAGTGGGTGATCTTCCCCTCCGTCTGCTCCCACAGCTCGGGGCCGGTGGAGTGGTAGTGGGAGAGGGCGTTGTTGGGGTTGGAGTACTGGTCGGGCTTCCAGGCTCCGGGGGTCTCCCGCACCAGCCGGTCGGAGACGTTGTAGTAGGAGTCGGGGTGCTCAGGAGCCACCGCGGTGGGGCACACGACGACCTCGGCGCCGTAGGCCCGCAGGACGTTGATCTTGTCGGTGCTCACCTTGTCGGGGCACACGAAGATGCACTTGTACCCCTTCTGCTGCGCCACGATCGCCAGCCCGACACCGGTGTTCCCGCTGGTCGGCTCGACGATCGTGCCGCCCGGCTTGAGCTCGCCGCTCTGCTCGGCCGCCTCGATCATGCGCAGGGCGATGCGGTCCTTCACGGAGCCGCCCGGGTTGAAGTACTCGACCTTGGCCAGGACGGTCGCCTTGATGCCCTTGGTCACGCTGTTGAGCCTCAGCAGCGGGGTGTTGCCGACGAGGCTGATCATCGAGTCGTGGAAATGCACCGTTGTCTCCGGATGCTGCAAAAGATGTGGTCGTGGTGGTTCCGCCAGCCTATGGCCTGGCAGGGGACCACGGCGGTCGTTCACTCCCGGTCGGGATTGGCCCACGGTCCGTACGGGGCAAGGAGTGGGTGTACGGCTTCTCGAGGAGGTGGCGGCGAGGCATGACGAGCATGTCGAGGGCGAGGGTGGCCCGGCGGATCGCGGCCGGCGCCGCGTACGGCGGTGGCGGGATCGGACTGGCCGGCGCGGCGGCCGTAGGGCTGCTGCTGGCCGAGATGCAGTTGGCCAGGCGGCACGTGGGCAACGGTACGAGCGGCCGCGTCCCGGTGGCGGACGGCCTGTACGGCACCGCGTACACCGTCCCCGACGAACCTCCCCTGCGGCTGACCATGCTCGGCGACTCCACGGCCGCGGGGCAGGGCGTCCACCGCGCCGGGCAGACACCGGGCGCGCTGCTGGCGTCGGGCCTGTCGGCGGTGGCGGAACGCCCGGTGCGGCTGCACAACGTGGCCCTGCCCGGCGCCTGCTCCGACGACCTCGACCGCCAGGTGTCGCTGGTGCTGTCCGACCCCGCCCGGGTGCCGGACGTCTGCGTGATCATGATCGGCGCGAACGACGTGACCCACCGCATGCCGCCGACCCGCTCGGTCCGCCATCTCGCCTGTGCGGTACGGCGGCTGCGCACGGCCGGCGCGGAGGTGGTGGTCGGCACCTGTCCCGACCTCGGCACCATCGAGCCGGTGCAGCAGCCGCTGCGCTGGCTGGCCCGCCGGACCTCCCGCCAGCTGGCCGCCGCCCAGACCATCGGGGTCGTCGAACAGGGCGGCCGCACGGTGTCGCTGGGCGACCTGCTGGGCCCCGAGTTCGAGGCCAACCCGCGCGAGCTGTTCGGCCCCGACAACTACCACCCCTCGGCGGAGGGCTACGCGACCGCCGCGATGGCCGTCCTGCCGACGGTGTGCGCGGCGCTGGGCCTGTGGCCGGCCGAGGAGGAACGCCCGGACGCGTTCCGCCACGAGGGCTTCCTGCCGGTGGCGCGGGCCGCCGCGGAGGCCGCCTCGGACGCCGGTACGGAGGTCACGGCGGCCCTCCCCAGCGGCCCCCGCGGCCGCCCCTGGGCACTCCTCAAGCGCCGCAAGCGCCGCCGCCTGACCGAACCGGAACCCACCGCCCCGACCGGAGTCTGACCCCACCGCCCGCGCATGCCCGCCCGCGCATGCCCGCCCGCGCATGCCCGCCCGCGCATGCCCGCCGGGCGGGCGGCCGGTCGCCGCCCCACGGCGACCACCGGCGCCCGGCCGCGCCCGCCGCACCGACAGCCGGGCACCCGCACCCGAGAGCGTGCGCCCCCACCCGACGCACCCGGGGCGTGCGCCCCGGCCCGCACACACCACGGGCACCGGCCCCACCCGGTCCCACCGCGCAGCCACACCCGAGCGGCCCGCCCGGCCCACCGCCAGCCAGCCACACCCGCCAACCCACCCGACACCCGAAGACGCCGCCGGCCCACCCGGACACGCCCAGGGCATGCGCCGCACGCCCACGCACACCACGGAGCCCACACCCGAGAGCGTGCCCCCCGACCCGACGCACCCAGGGCGTGCGCCGCAGCCAGACGCACCCGGAGCGTGCGCCGCAGCCCGCACACACCACGGGCACCGGCCCCACCCGGTCCCACCGCGCAGCCACACCCGAGCGGCCCGCCCGGCCCACCGCCAGCCAGCCACACCCGCCAACCCACCCGACACCCGAAGACGCCGCCGGCCCACCCGGACACGCCCAGGGCATGCGCCGCACGCCCACGCACACCACGGGCACCAGCCCACACCCCACCCCACCGCCCAGCCACACCCCACCTGCCCGAGCGGCCACACACCGGGCCACACCGGCAGCCAGCCTCACCCGCCAGCCCGCCCGGCGCCCGAAGACGGCGCCGGCCCACCCGGACGCGCCTGGGGCGTGCGCTGCGCGCCCGCGCACGCAACCGGTAGCGGCCCGCACCCGATCCGCCCGTCCGCCCGGGCGGCCCTGCGCCGGGCCCCCAGCGGCGGGCACACCCGCCGGTCCGCCCGGCGCGCAAGGGGGCGTGAGCCCGCGCGACGGGCGCCGGGGGAGCGGGCGCGAGCCGCGGCTGGACCGGGCCGGGGCGCGGGCGTGAGCCCGCGTGGCCGGCCCGGGGAGGCGGGCGAGGGCCGGGCCCGCGTGGCCGGTGGCCGGATCGGGCGAGCGGGCGCCGGTGCGCCGCAGGGCGGTGGTGCGCTGGCGGGCGGCGCTGTGCGGGCGCGAGTCGGGCCGACGGGCCCGGGGGCGGCGCCGTGCCGGCGCAGGCCGGGGCCGGTGCGTTCGGGGGGTGAGCAGGCGGACACAAAGCAAGCGCTTAGAAAATTGCGGTCAGGGTCACACCGCCGACGGCGTGACCGGGACCATACGTACGGGTAACTTCCCAGACAGCCCTGCCGCACCTTCTTCTGGAGCCGTGATGCCCGAAGCCGTGATCGTCTCGACCGCCCGCTCCCCCATCGGCCGCGCCTTCAAGGGCTCCCTGAAGGACCTGCGCCCCGACGACCTGACCGCCACCATCATCCAGGCCGCCCTCGCCAAGGTCCCCGAGCTGGACCCCAGGGACATCGACGACCTGATGCTCGGCTGCGGTCTGCCCGGCGGTGAGCAGGGCAACAACCTCGGCCGGATCGTCGCCGTGCAGATGGGCATGGACCACCTGCCGGGCTGCACGATCACCCGTTACTGTTCCTCGTCGCTGCAGACCAGCCGCATGGCCCTGCACGCCATCAAGGCCGGCGAGGGCGACGTCTTCATCTCGGCCGGCGTCGAGACGGTGTCCCGTTTCACCAAGGGAAACTCCGACAGCCTGCCGGACACCCACAACCCGTTCTTCGCCGAGGCCGAGGCCCGCACCGCCGCCGTGGCCGAGCAGGAGGGCACCACCTGGCACGACCCGCGCGAGGACGGCCTGGTCCCGGACGCCTACATCGCGATGGGCCAGACGGCGGAGAACCTCGCCCGCCTCAAGGGCGTCACCCGCCAGGACATGGACGAGTTCGGCGTCCGCTCGCAGAACCTCGCCGAAGAGGCCATCAAGAACGGCTTCTGGGAGCGCGAGATCACCCCGGTCACCCTCCCCGACGGCACGGTCGTCTCCAAGGACGACGGCCCGCGCGCCGGCGTCACCATGGAGGGCGTCGCCGGACTGAAGCCGGTTTTCCGCCCCGACGGCCTGGTCACCGCCGGCAACTGCTGCCCGCTGAACGACGGCGCCGCCGCGGTGATCGTCATGAGCGACACCAAGGCGCGCGAGCTCGGTCTGACCCCGCTCGCCCGCATCGTCTCGACCGGCGTCTCCGGCCTCTCCCCGGAGATCATGGGCCTCGGCCCGGTGGAGGCCTCGCAGCAGGCCCTGCGGCGGGCCGGCCTGACCATCGACGACATCGACCTGGTCGAGATCAACGAGGCGTTCGCCGCCCAGGTGATCCCCTCCTACCGCGACCTGGGCATCCCGCTGGAGAAGCTGAACGTCAACGGCGGCGCCATCGCCGTCGGCCACCCCTTCGGCATGACCGGCGCCCGCATCACCGGCACGCTCATCAACTCCCTCCAGTTCCACGACAAGCAGTTCGGTCTGGAGACGATGTGCGTCGGCGGCGGCCAGGGCATGGCGATGGTCATCGAGCGCCTCAGCTGAGCCCCCGGTGAGTCCCGTTGGGTCCCGCTGCGTGACCGCCGCGGGACCCAACGTGAGCTTCCGGCCCGGAGTTCGGGAAGCACCTGAACTCCGGGCCGTTTTGTGATCCAATCTCCCCCAGGATGTGACCTATCTCCCTTACGGAGACAACGACCCAGGTCAGCGCCACCGCACCAGCGAACCCCAGGCCCACTTCCCTGCCCGTTTCGTGACGTTACGCACTGACAGGCGGTTCGTCCGCCCTTCAAGCTGTTGTAGGAAGTCGGGGGTCGACTTTGAACCGGGAGTACGTCAGTGAGCGCCATGCCGATCGCTTTGCTGCTCACCACGGCCGCCACAGGCGCCGTGGGCGTCGCCGTCCTGCGCACCCTCGTGGTGCTGCGCCGTGAGGTCGCGGCCCTGCACACCGACCTCGTGGAGCACCGCGCCGCACGCGGTCTGGTGCCCGCCGCGCGTCCGTCCGCCGAGGCCGACGAGATACGCGCCGCCGTGGCCGAGGCGCTCGCCGAGGAACGCGAGCGGGAACTGGCCGAGGCGCGCGCCTTCTGGGCCGCCCAGGAGGCCCGTGACGCCTCCGAGGCCCCCTCGCTGCTGGGCCTGCCCGACAGCGAACTGTTCCTGCCCCGCCAGGCGGACTTCGTGGGCCTCGAGCCGGTCAGCGAGCAGGCCGCCGACACCGACGAGTCTCCGGAACTGGCCGCGGCCCGCCGCCGGCACCCCTCCCACCCCGACTTCGTCCCGGTGCAGTCACCGGCCGGGAACGACCATGAGCGCACCGTGGCCACCCTCGAGGAACTGGCCGCCTCCCGCGTCGAACTGGCCGACGTCCGCCCGGGCCCGCTCGGCACCCTCGACGTCTACGTCTTCGCCGACGGCACCACCCTGTGCATGACCCCGGGCCACCGCGAGACCGCGGAGCGTCTGGCCGCGGCCCTGCGCTCCGGCCAGACGCCGGTGCTGCTGGGCGGTTCCGGTGTCTCCGGCGCCTACACGCTGACGTTCGCCTGCGGCGAGGAGAACGTCTACATCCTGGCCGACCGGGTCATCGCGTCCCTCTAGGACGCCTCGCCAGGACGCCCCAGCGGGCACGCCCCGGCAGGACGGCAGCACAACCCCGGCAGGATCTCGCCGGGCCGTCAGACCCCCGCCCGCTCCTGCGCCCGCGCCACGCACCGCACCGCCTCCGCCACCTGGTCCTCGTCCGTGAGCACGAGGGCCAGGTCGTGTCCGGCGACGGTGATCTGGTCGGCGGCGGCGAACATCCCGGCGTCCGGCATCTCGCGCGGCTCCGCCCCGGGAGCCTCCAGCAGCTGCGCCCGCCGGGCCAGGTCCCTGGCCAGCCGCAGGGCCTCGGCGGCGGCGCCCCGCTGCAGCCGGCTCTGCGGCGCGGCCCTCAACCGGTCGGCGAAATGATCAACGGCTCGGGTCAAGGGCGTCGTATCAACCACGGGCCGAGCGTACGCGGACCCGCACGAGTGTTGCCAACAGGCCGACGCTCAGGCACGGTGACGTGAAGGACCGGCTTACATCCCTTTTGCGTCCGGAGGCGCCGATGTCCCAAGTCTTCTCCGAGGAGACCCATCGCAATCTGCTCGCCCGCATCCCGCACTGCACCGGTCGTGCCATCTCCGACTGGCTGCGCACCGTCGAAGAAGGACCCGCTCTCTTCCGCTTCGAGGAGAAGGTGAGCTGGCTCCGCCACGAGCACAATCTCGCGTACGGCCACGCCAAGGCGATCGTCCACGAGTACGACCTGAGGAGGGCCGCGCGCAAATTCCTCTAGGCGCGCACTGTCCGCACGACACCGTCCGCACGACGCACCGTCCGCCTGACACACCGTCCGCCTGACGCACCGTCCGCACGACGCTGTCCGCACGACACTGCCTGCACCACGACGAAGGGCCCCGGCGGTGCGCCGGAGCCCTTCTCGTCGGCCGCCCGGCCGGTCGTCGCCGGCCGGTCGTCGCCGACCGGCCGTCGCCGTCGGTCGCCGCTAGTCGTTGCTGTTGAGGATCGCGATCAGGCGCAGGAACTCCATGTAGATCCACACCAGCGTCAGCGTCAGGCCGAAGGCCGCGAGCCACGCCTCCTGGCGCGGGGCGCCGTAGGCGATGCCGTCCTCGACCTGCTTGAAGTCCAGGGCGAGGAAGCAGGCGCCGAGGATGACGCCGACGATGCCGAAGAACACGCCGAGCGCGCCGCTGCGGAAGCCGAGGCCGTCACCGCCGCCGAAGACCGCGAACAGCAGGTTCACCGTCATCAGCAGCACGAAGCCGAGCGCGGCCGCCATCACGAAGCCGTAGAAGCGGCGGTTGACGCGGATCCAGCCCGCCTTGTAGGCGACCAGTACGGCGGCGAACACCGCCATCGTGCCGATCACCGCCTGCATCGCCGCACCGCTCGCGATGCGGTTGTCCACGATGCTGGACAGGACGCCGAGGAACACACCCTCGAACGCGGCGTACGACAGGATCAGCGCGGGCGAGGCCGTGCGCTTGAAGGACTGCACGAACGCCAGAACCATGCCGATGAGCGCGGCGCCGATCCCGAGCCCGTAGGAACGGGAGACGTTGGCGTCGTCCACCGGCAGCAGCGCCCAGGACAGCGCGGCCGTCAGGATCAGCACACCGAGCGTGGACGCCGTGCGCATGACGACGTCGTCCATCGTCATCCGGCCCGCGGTGGTGGCCGGGGCCTGCGGCGGGGCGCCGTACTGCAGGTCCTGCTGGGCGTTGGGGTTCTGCGCGTACGGGTTCTGCGCGTAGGGGTTGCCGGACGGCTGAGCGTACGGGTTGCCCTGCGTGCCGACAGCGGGTCCCCCGGCCTGCGGCGCCGCGTTGAATCCCGCGTAGCCGTTGTCGCGGCTGAACCCCCGTCGCGAGAAGACCGGGTTTCTGCTCCTCATTTCACTCCTCCATGGCCACGGTGCGTGCGCCTTGGCTCAAGAGTAATAGGTAGGCAAAGGATTGACCCTAATGCTTGGGGAGGATCTTTCCCTCGTCGTGCTGCGCAACACGCTACGCGGATCCCTGATTCCCACGACCGGAGGGTGTCATTCATGACCAACCTGCGACACGGCCGGAACCGCGCGGAGATCCGGCCCTCACGTCACCCGAACGCGAAGCCCGTGTACGCCTCCGCCAGATCGGTCTCGGCCGCGCGGGAGGAGGCGAGCCGCTCCAGACGGGCGAGCTGGAGCCGGTCCTCGAAGGGGGTGGCGTCGGGCGCGCGGTGCAGCAGGACGGTCATGTCGTAGGAGAACCGTTCGGCCTGCCAGACGCGGCGCAGGCAGGTCTCGGAGTACGCGTCGAGGAGTTCCGCGGACCCCGTCTCGCGCTGGTGCGTCAGCGCCCGCGCGAAGGTGACCACGTCGCCGACGGCCAGGTTGAGCCCCTTGGCGCCGGTGGGCGGGACGATGTGCGCGGCGTCGCCGGCCAGGAACAGGCGGCCGTGGCGCATGGGCTCGTGCACGAAGGAGCGCATGGGGGTCACCGACTTCTGGGTGATCGGGCCGCGCCGGAGGGTCCAGTCGTCGTCCGTCTCGAAGCGCCGCTCGAGCTCGTCCCAGATCTCCTCGTCGCTCCACGCCTCGGCGTCCGTGCCCTCGGGCACCTGGAGGTAGAGGCGGGAGACGGACGGCGAGCGCATGGACAGCAGGGCGAAGCCGCGGTCGTGGCGGGCGTAGACGAGTTCGTCGTGGGAGGGCGGCACGTCGGCCAGGATGCCGAGCCAGCCGAAGGGGTACGCCCGCTCGAAGACCCGGCCCACACCGGCCGGGACCGCCTTGCGCGCCACGCCCCAGAAGCCGTCGCAGCCGACGACGTAGTCGCACTCCAGGACGTCCTCGCGCCCCTCGTGCCGGAACCGGACGCGGGGGCGGTCGCTCTCCGCGCCCTCCACGGCGAGGGCCTCGGCCTCGAACAGCAGTGGGCCGCCCTCCTCGAGCTGCAGGGCGATGAGGTCCTTGCAGACCTCGGTCTGGGCGTAGACCGTCACGGACTTCCCGCCGGTCAGGGCGGGGAAGTCGACGCGGTGGCGTCGGCGCGCGTACCGCAGCTCGATGCCGTCGTGCCGCAGCCCCTCGCGGTCCATGCGTTCCCCGGCGCCCGCCGCGCGCAGCACGTCCACCGTGCCCTGCTCCAGGATCCCGGCGCGCTGGCGCTGCTCGACGTAGGCGCGGTCGCGGCTCTCCAGGACGACCGCGTCGATGCCGGCGTCGTGCAGCAGCCGGGCGAGGAGGAGGCCGGCCGGACCGGCGCCGATGATGCCGACGGTGGTGCGCATCGGGCGTTCCCTTCGAGGAGCTTGTTAGCTTGTTCGTCTGGTGAAATTTCCTTCACTTCTTCGGAACGTGAGTCTGCGCCCGCGCCCAGCGAGTGTCAACGGTTGCGCGGCGAAGTCCACGGCGCATCGCGACCGGCCTGGAGGACACGCCCCGGCTGCCGCGGGACGCCGTCGTCGGCGAGGACCCGGCGAAACAGAACGAGTCCCACCCCGTTCGGCACGGGATGGGACTCGTTCGCCGGAGCGCCGGGCAGGCCTTGCACCTGCATCTCCCCACAGGAAGTGGGGCGTCTTTCCTTGGACCACCAACGCAGAACCGGATCACCGCTGTTGCGGCGACCAGCTCAAGATCAATAGTACACGGATCCGCGCACCTCGCCATCCCGGGCCGGGCACGGGCCAGGACGTCGACAGCGGTCCTGGACATCGGCCACCCTTCCCGCCTGTTCAGCCATCGTCGCGCACACGCCCTCCGCCATTGATCGAGTCATGTCACGATCTTGGACGGCTCCGAACCGACGCCCGTGACCGGCAGTGCCCCGCACGGGCCGTCACGGCCAGGTCCGGTGCCGAAAAGGCCCGGGAACCACAGCGTCCACCCCTCGGCCGCGCTCTCAGGCGACGGCCCGCGCCACGAGCCTGTCGCCTTCGACGTCGCAACGAGCCCGACAGGAGTTCACCCGTGCGCATGCCCAGACGACTCGCGTCCGCCGCGGCGGTCCTCGGCCTCACCACCGCCGGCATGGCCCTGACGGTCGGCACCGCCGAGGCGGCTTCCTGCAACAGCGCCTGCGGATCCGGCTACAGCGTGATCGACTCGATGGATGTCGGCGAGGGCAACACCTTCCTGACCTGCAACAGCTCCACCGGCTACAACTGCGTCGTGACCGTCAGCGAACTCGTGCATCGACTGGGGCGGCGCCGCGGCGTCCAACTACACCCGCGTCAACTACAACGACCACTGCGGCTGACAGGCCCGGACAACGACCTCGTCGAGCCGGCCGCGGCGAGGAGGCGGTCTCCCGACCGTCTCCTCGCCGTCGTGCGATCTCAGGCCGGGGACCGCAAACAGGGGTGTGCCGGAAGTCCGCGGCGGACACGGGCGGGACTCAGCCCGTCCGACGCGCTGTGCTGACGCCAACCAGCCGTATGCGCTGGTCGGTCGCCGTAACGGTGAGTGCCCGGAGCCGGACTCGAACCGGCACGCCCGCGAAGGGGCAGCGAGGTTTAAGCTCGCCGTGTCTGCATTCCACCATCCGGGCAGGCCATGGGCTCCGCGTCGAGGTTCGACCCTATCGGGATGCATCCCTCGAACATCGGCCGGACAGACCGATGTTGTCTTATTTTATTGGCGTCTGAGGGAGCATCAGACCCGGGTACACGCCATCCGCACTTGCCAATAGCCTTGCGGGCGACGGCCGCCCACGCATGCGGAATGACGGAATTTCACCGCCCGAACGAGGGTGCTCCACCCGTTCTTGACGAGAGCGCTCGTCAGGGCGACGTCATCCCCAGGTATGACACGACGGCGGGGGGTCCGACCGGAGTCTGCCCCGACAACCGGAACAGCGGCTGACTACACCGCCGCGGACGGCGGCGACGATGGACTTCCGTCCCCTTCATCCGCCGTCCCGCGAGGAGCGCCATCCCGTGACCACCACACCCGTCGCCGGCCGCACCGCCGCCGCCGTGGCCGCACGCGCCACGGACCTGTCGAAGACCTACGGACAGGGCGAGACCCAGGTGGTCGCCCTCGACCGGGTCTCGGTCGACTTCCGGCAGGCCGAGTTCACCGCGATCATGGGACCCTCCGGATCCGGGAAGTCCACGCTCATGCACTGCGTGGCCGGGCTGGACACCTTCTCCTCGGGCTCCGTGCGCATCGGCGACACCGAGCTGGGCTCGCTGAAGGACAAGCAGCTCACCAAGCTGCGCCGGGACAAGATCGGCTTCATCTTCCAGGCGTTCAACCTGCTGCCGACGCTGACGGCGCTGGAGAACATCACCCTCCCGATGGACATCGCGGGCCGCAAGCCGGACCGGCAGTGGCTGGACCGGGTGATCGACATGGTCGGTCTGCGCGACCGGCTCGGCCACCGCCCCGCGCAGCTGTCCGGCGGCCAGCAGCAGCGCGTCGCCGTGGCCCGCGCCCTGGCCGCGCGGCCCGAGATCATCTTCGGCGACGAGCCGACCGGCAACCTCGACTCGCGCTCCGGCGCCGAGGTGCTGGGCTTCCTGCGCAACTCCGTCCGGGAGATGGGGCAGACGGTCGTGATGGTGACCCACGACCCGGTGGCCGCGTCGTACGCGGACCGGGTGGTGTTCCTCGCGGACGGGCGGATCGTCGACGAGATGCACCGTCCGACGGCGGACACCGTCCTGGACTTCATGAAGCGCTTCGACGCGAAGGGCCGCACCAGCTGATGTTCCGCACCGCCCTGCGCAACGTGCTCGCGCACAAGGCCCGCCTGCTGATGACCGTGCTCGCCGTGATGCTCGGCGTGGCGTTCGTGTCCGGCACCCTGGTCTTCACCGACAGCATCTCCGACGCCTACCAGAAGAGTTCGGCCAAGGGCTTCGACCGGGTCGACGTGGCCGTGCAGCCCAGGTCCCGAGCGGACCAGGGCGACCGGATCGGCAGGACGCCCGAACTGACCCGGGCCATGCTCGACACCGCCGCCCGGGTGCCGGGGGCCGCGGACGCGATCGGCGTCGTGACCGGCTTCACCGCCATCGCCGACAAGGACGGCAAGCTCATCGGCGGCGGCTTCCGCTCCGAGGGCGGCAACTACTGGGGCGACAAGGACCCGCGCTACCCGCTGACGTCCGGCTCCGCCCCGCACGGCGAGAACCGGATCGCTATCGACGCCGAGACCGCGCGACGGGCCGGCTACCGGGTCGGCGACACCGTGCGGATCTCGGTCGACGGACCGGTGCTGAAGCCGGTGATCAGCGGCATCTTCACCACCGACGACGGCAACGTCGCAGCCGGCGGCAGCCTGGCCCTGTTCGACACCGCCACCGCCCAGAAGCTGTTCGGCAAGGCGGGCACGTACGACGAGATCGACGTGACGGCCGCCTCCGGCACCTCCCAGACCGCGCTGAAGGCAGCGCTCGACAAGGCGCTGCCCGCGGGACTCACCGAGACCACCACCGGCCGGCAACTGGCCGACGAGCAGGCGGAGATGATCGCCTCCTCGATGAGCGGGCTGAAGCAGGGCCTGCTGGTCTTCGCGGGCATCGCGCTGTTCGTCGGCACGTTCATCATCGCCAACACCTTCACCATGCTGGTCGCCCAGCGCACCAAGGAGCTGGCGCTGCTGCGCGCGGTCGGCGCCTCGCGCCGGCAGGTCACCCGGTCGGTGCTCGTCGAGGCGTTCGTGGTCGGCGCGGTCGCCGGGGTGACCGGTCTGGCCGCCGGTGTCGGCATCGGCGCCGGGCTGCGCTCCCTGATGGACACGCTGGGCGCCACCGTCCCCGACGGGCCCCTGGTGATCTCCCCCGCCACGGTGGCCGCCGCCCTCACGGTCGGGGTCGTCGTCACCGTGCTGGCGGCCTGGCTGCCCGGCCGCCGGGCCGCGAAGATCCCGCCGGTCGCCGCGATGAGCAGCGTGCACGCGAAGGCGACGGCCAAGTCCCTGGTGCTGCGCAACACGCTGGGCGCGCTGTTCGCCGCGGCGGGCGTCGCCGTGGTGCTGGCGGCCACGACGATGGACGGCACGGACGGGCAGGCCCCCATGGGCCTGGGCGCGGTACTGCTGATCATCGGCGTGTTCGTGCTGACCCCGCTGCTGTCCCGCCCGCTGATCGCGGCGGCGGCGCCCGTGCTGCGGCTGTTCGGCGTCTCCGGAAAGCTGGCCCGCCAGAACTCGCTGCGCAACCCGCGCCGTACGGCGGCCACCGCTTCCGCGCTGATGATCGGCCTGACCCTGATCACCGGCATGACGGTGATGGCGGGCAGCCTGCAGAGGTCGATCGACCGGATGGCGGCGTCCGCAGTGAAGTCCGACTACGTGGTCTCCATGGCCAACGGCAACGAGCTGTCGCCGGACGTCGCCCGGAAGCTGGCCGCCACCGAGGGCGTCACCGCCATCAGCCCGCTGCGCAACGCCCCCTCGCGCATCGACGGCCGGACCGAGTACCTGACCGGCGTGAACGGGAAGGCGATCGGCGGGCTGACCGACCTGAAGGTCGACGACGGCTCCTTCACGGTGGACGGCGCGCGGGTCGTCGTCGACGCCGACACCGCCGAGTCGCACGGCTGGACGGCGGGTTCGTCGTTCACCGCGCACTTCGAGGACGGCAAGGGCGAGCGGCTGACGGTCGCCGGTGTCTACGAGGGCAACCAGCTGATGCGGGGCATCATGCTGGACGACTCCCTGCTCTCCCCGCACCTGAGCGACCCGGCGGACATGCAGGTCCTGGTCAAGACGGCGGGCGGCGCGTCCGGCGCCGCCAAGGACCGGCTGGAGAAGGCCCTCGGCACCAACCCGGCCATCAAGGTCCAGGACAAGAAGGACCTCTCCGACACCGTCGCGCAGATGTTCACGCTGATGCTGAACATGCTCTACGGCCTGCTGGCGATGGCGGTGATCGTGGCCGTGCTCGGGGTCGTCAACACCCTGGCCATGTCGGTCTTCGAGCGCTCGCAGGAGATCGGGATGCTGCGCGCGATCGGCCTGGACCGCCGGGGCGTCAAGCGGATGGTCCGTCTGGAGTCGCTGGTGATCTCCCTGTTCGGCGGTGTGCTCGGCATCGGGCTCGGGGTGTTCTTCGGCTGGGCGGCCGGTGAGCTGCTGGGCACGAAGATGCCGACGTACGAACTGGTCCTGCCGTGGGCGAGGATGGGCGTCTTCCTGCTGCTGGCCGCGGCGGTCGGCGTGCTGGCGGCACTGTGGCCGGCCCGCCGCGCGGCCCGGCTGAACACCCTGGCGGCCATCAAGGCCGAATAGCCGCACAGCGGCACAGCCGCACAGCCGATTCGCCGCACAGCCGATTCGCCGGGCAGCCGATTCGCCGGGCAGCGCTACCGCAGGAGGGGTCCCGCCGGGAGGCGGGGCCCCTCCTGCCGTGCTCAGTTCCAGGTGCGGGAGCGCAGCGGCATCCCGGAGGCGCCGGAGTCGGGGGTCTTCACGGCCAGCACCTGGTTGACGCCGATGCCGTGGCGCTCGAAGGCGACGGCGGAGGCGGCCATGTACAGCCGCCAGACCCGGGCGCGCCCCGGTCCGACGAGGCCGGCCGCCCGCTCCCAGCCGGCCTCCAGGTTGGCCACCCAGCGGCGCAGGGTGAGGGCGTAGTGCTCGCGGAGCGACTCGACGTCCCGCACCTCGAACCCGGCCCGCTCGAGCTGCGTGACGGTGCTGCCGACGGGGGCGAGCTCGCCGTCGGGGAAGACGTAGGCGTCGATGAACTCGTCCACGGCGTAGCCCGATTCGTCGCGCCGCGGGGGCCGGCCGATCTGGTGGTTGAGCAGCCGTCCACCGGGCTTGAGGAGGCGGTGGAGCGTCTCGGCGTACTCCAGGTACCGCTCGGCGCCGACGTGTTCGGCCATGCCGATGGAGGAGATGGCGTCGTAGGGGCCGTCGGCGACGTCGCGGTAGTCCTGGACGCGGATCTCGACCCGGTCGGTCAGCCCCGCGTCGGCGACGCGCTTGCGGGCGTAGGCGGCCTGCTCCTGCGAGAGCGTGACGCCGACGACGCTCACGCCGTGCTCGCGGGCGGCGTGCAGCGCCATGGAGCCCCAGCCGCAGCCGACGTCGAGGAGGCGCTGACCGGGCCTCAGGGCCAGTTTGCGGCAGACCAGTTCGAGCTTGTCGCGCTGCGCGTCCTCAAGGGTGCCGCCGTCCTCCCAGTAGGCGCACGAGTAGACCATGGACGGGCCGAGGACGAGTTCGTAGAAGTCGTTGCCGACGTCGTAGTGGTGGCTGACGGCGCGCCGGTCGCTGTGCCTGGTGTGCAGGTGGCGCGGCCTGCGGACCTCCTCCGGAGGCGGGGCGGGCGGCAGCGGGAGCCCGCCGAGCCGGACGAGTCCGCGGGCGGCGGCCCGCGCCTGGGGGTCGCGCAGCGTCTCGGCGAGGCCCCGGGCGTCCTCCCCGCGGTCCCACACCAGTCCGGAGATGGCGTCGAGCGCGACGTACAGGTCCCCCTCGACGTCCAGGTCGCCGGCGACCCAGGCGCGGGCGAGACCCAGCTCGCCCGGCTTCCACAGCAGGCGGCGCACGGCCCGGCGGTTGCGCACGATCAGGGCGGGCGCCTGCGGCGGCCCCGCCTGTGAACCGTCCCAGGCGCGGATACGCAGCGGGAACGGCACTCCCAACAGCTGTTCGACGAAGTTCCTCAACCGCGGCGCGGCGTCGGCCATGGCACATACCTCCGTGACGGGCGATCCCGGAATGTCCAGCACCACGTAAACACCGGCGGCGCGGCCGCGCACTCCCCCGTTGGCGTTACGGCTGGGAAAAGACGCCGGTGGCCGACAGATGTCCCGGGCGGGGGCGGCGGTCGCGGAAGCGCGCGGAAACGCCGGAGGACCTCCCGCACCACGGATGGCGGGAGGTCCTCCGGCGTCAGAACGGCCGGGCGAGGGTCAGGAGGCCTTGGCCTTCTCCCCGGTCTTCTCCGTCTTCGGCGCGGCGGCGACCGGCGCCGGCTTGGCGGCCTCGTAGAACTCCTCGCGCGGGGACTCCAGCGCGCCGAGGGCGACGACCTCGCGCTTGAGGAACATGCCGAGCGTCCAGTCCGCGAAGACGCGGATCTTGCGGTTCCAGGTCGGCATGGCCAGGCCGTGGTATCCGCGGTGCATGTACCAGGCGAGGCGTCCCTTGAGCTTGATCTTCATCTTGCCCATGACGATCATGGCGACGCCCTTGTGGAGGCCGAGACCGGCCACCGCGCCCTTGTTGGCGTGGCTGTACTCCTTCTGCGGGAAGCCCCGCATGCCGGAGATCACGTTGTCGCCGAGGGCACGGGCCTGGCGCAGGGCGTGCTGGGCGTTCGGCGGGCACCAGGCGTTCTCGTTGCCCGCCTTGCGGCCGGCGAGGTCGGGCACCTGGGCGTTGTCGCCGGCGGCCCAGATGTAGTCGGTGCCCTTGACCTGGAGCGTGGGCTCGCAGTCGACGTGGCCGCGGGGGCCGAGCGGCAGACCGAAGCGGGACAGCGCCGGGTTGGGCTTGACGCCCGCCGTCCACACGATCGTGTCGGAGTCGACCTCGAGGCCGTTCTTCAGCACCACGTGGCCGTCGACGCAGGAGTCCATGGAGGTGGAGAGGTAGATCTCCACGCCCCGGCTCTCCAGGTGCTCCTTGCCGTACTGGCCGAGCTTCGGGCCGACCTCGGGAAGGATCTTGTCGGCGGCGTCGACGAGGATGAACCGCATGTCCTCGCGGGAGACGTTCTTGTAGTACTTGGCCGCGTCGCGGGCCAGGTCCTCCACCTCACCGATGGTCTCCGCGCCGGCGAAGCCGCCGCCGATGAAGACGAAGGTGAGCGCCTTGCGGCGGATCTCCTCGTCGGTGGTGGAGTCGGCCTTGTCCAGCTGCTCCAGGACGTGGTTGCGCAGGCCGATGGCCTCCTCGATGCCCTTCATGCCGATGCCCTGCTCGGCGAGGCCGGGGATCGGGAAGGTGCGGGAGACCGCGCCGAGGGCGATCACCAGGTAGTCGAAGGGCAGCTCGTACGACTCGCCGACCAGCGGGGAGATCGTGGCGACCTTGCGGTCCTGGTCGATGGTGGTGACCCGGCCGGTGAGGACCTCCGCCTTCGGCAGCACGCGCCGCAGCGGGACGACGACGTGGCGCGGGGAGATGTTGCCGGCGGCGGTTTCGGGGAGGAAGGGCTGGTAGGTCATGTACGACCGGGGGTCGACGACCGTGACGGTCGCCTCGCCGTAGCGCATCTTCTTCAGGATGCGCCGAGCTGCGTACAGGCCTACGTACCCACCGCCTACTACGAGGATCCTGGGACGCTCCGTGGTGCTCATGGCATCGAGTATCCACCCGCCCCAGGGGGGTGGCTCGTGCGCCCCTTCACAAGCTTCTGCAGGGGCTGTGTTATCCTCCCCCGCCCACTTGGCGCAGGCCATCGCCGAGCGGGGGAACCCTCACGCCGGCCGGACCGTTGTCAATGCCGCGTGAGCTGCCTCTCCGGCCCGGAAGGGGCTCCGTGAGACCCCCGGAAAACCCTCGCGGATCCGGCGCTCACCACCCCTTTACACCACCCTTCTGAACATGTTCAAGGGCCTTTCGACCCCTCTGGAGGGCCCCCGAGGGCCTTTTCCCGCACCGGCGGAGCCGAATTCCTTGTGAAGAACTTCACGAACTTTCCCGGCGACCCGTCTCCGAGAGGCCCGTCAGGACCCTCCGAGACCCGCTCATACGCTATCCGACCTGCTCAGCCGAGAGCTACTGATCAGTAGGAAAGAGACCCGGAACACCGGCCGGGCACCCCTGGGCGGCCGACCAAGCGACGCCGTCGAGGATCACTCCCGAACGCGAACCCCGAGCCGGCGCCACGTGTACACGCTCACGCGTACACTGATCTCATGACTGAGAACACCGTGACCGTACGGGAAGCCCGCGCGCACCTCGCCGATCACATCAACCGGGCCGAGGAAGGCGTTCCGACCGTCATCACGCGCAACGGCGCTCCGGTGGCGGCCGTGGTCCCGATCGCGGACTTCGAAGCGCTTGAGGAAGCGGCGGACGTCATGCTGGCGCGCGAAGCCGAAGCGGTCCTGGCCGAGGGCGGTTCGACCGTGACGATGGCGGAACTGCTGGCAGACCTGTTCACCGAGCGGGACGGCGATGCGGCGTGAAGTACGCCTTCCGGTTCACCGCGGCGGCACAGCGGCAGCTCCGGGCCATCACCCGGCCCGACGCCATGCGCATCCTGACCGCGCTGACCGCACTCGGTGACGACCCGTACCGCGAGGACGCCGACGTCAAGAAGCTCACCGGCCCGTCCGGGCTCTACCGGCTCCGGGTCGGAAGCTACCGGGTCGCCTACCAGATCAACGATGGTGAACTCGTCATCCTCGTCGTCAAGGTGGGCGACCGGCGGGACGTGCACCGCAACCTGTAGCGGTCAGGCCAGAGACCATCCGATGCCGTCGAGGATGTCGTGCTCGCTCACGACGACCTCCTCAGCCCCGATCCGCTCCATGATCGACAGCAGTACGAGGGCGCCCGCGGCGATGACGTCCACGCGCCCGGGGTGCAGGGAGGGAATGGCCGCACGTTCCGCGTGGGTGGAGCGCAGCAGCCGGTCGGTGATCTCGCGGACCCGGTCGCGGGAGACCCGGGAGTGGTGGATGCGCGCGGAGTCGTACTCGGGCAGGTCCTGCGCGATCGCCGACACGGTGGTCACCGAACCGGCGAGTCCGACCAGGGTGCGCGCCTCGCGCAGCGGCACCGTCTGCTCGGCGAGGTCCAGGGCCCGCTCGATGTCGGCCCGCATCGCCGCGATCTGCGCCGCGGAGGGCGGGTCGGTCACGGCCCCGTCGCGCACCAGGTGCCGCTCGGTCATCCGCACGCAGCCCACGTCGACCGACCGGGCCGCCCGCACGTGGTCGTCGCCGACCACGAACTCGGTCGAGCCGCCGCCGATGTCCACGACCAGGTACGGCCTGTCCAGGCGGTCGCTGCCGGCCAGCTCCCTGGTCGCCCCGGTGAAGGAGAACTCCGCCTCCTGGTCCCCGGTGATGACCTCCGGCTCCACGCCCAGGATGTCCAGCACCCCGCGCACGAACTCGTCCCGGTTCTCGGCGTCCCGGGAGGCGGAGGTGGCCACGAAGCGCAGGCGCTCGGCGCCGTGCTCCTTGACGATCTCCGCGTACTCGCGGCAGGCGGCGAAGGTCCGCTCCAGCGCCTCGGGGGCGAGCCGGCCGGTGCGGTCGACGCCCTGCCCGAGCCGCACGATCGTCATGCGCCGGTCCAGCTCGACCAGTTCGCCGGTCGCCGGGTCGGCGTCGGCGACCAGGAGGCGGATGGAGTTCGTACCGCAGTCGACGGCGGCGACGCGGGTCATCGCTGCTCCCCCTCGGCGGCCGTCACGCACGCTCCCTTGCGCCACCACTCCGGCAGCATCGCGAGGGCCTCGTCGCCGAGCGGGTTGACCCCGGGACCGGCGGCCAGCGAGTGGGCGACCAGGACGTGCAGGCACTTCACCCGGTCCGGCATGCCGCCCGCGCTCGGGAAGCCGGTCAGCTCCTCGATCTCGTCGCGGCGCCGGATGTAGTCCTCGTGCGCGGCGCGGTAGGCGGCGGCCAGCTCCGGGTCGGTGCGCAGCCGCTCGGTCATCTCCTTCATCACGCCCTCGGCCTCCAGCGTGCCGATGGCGGAGTTGGCCTTGGGGCACGTCAGGTAGTAGAGCGTCGGGAAGGGGGTGCCGTCGGGCAGCCGCGGCGCGGTCTCCACGACGTCCGGCTGCCCGCACGGGCACCGGTGCGCGATCGCGCGCAGTCCGCGCGGCGGCCGCCCGAGCTGCTGCTTGAAGGCCTCGACGTCCGCGTCGGTGGGCTCGGTGCGCGGGGTGGTCGGCGGGGGCGTTTCCATGCCTGTGCGAAAGTCTCTCTCGAGTGTCGGTCGGGTCACTGGGCGGCGGCGTCGGACCTGTCGACGCCGTACCAGACGTTGGAGTACCAGGAGCGGTCGGCCGCCGTCCGGCCGGCGCGGGACTGCCGGGCCGCGCCCGGGTCGATCACGACGTAGCCCGTCTCGCCCGGCATCACGTAGTGCAGCCGCTGCCGGATCTGCTGCTCGGCGTACGCGTCGTCCTGCCAGCGTGCCTTGAGGTCGCGCAGTTGCCCGACCCGTTCCCGGGCCTGCTGCTTCTGCCGCTCCAGGTCGGCGATCTCGGCGCGCTGGGAGACGTACTGCCTTATCGGGTAGGCGAGCGCGACGACCAGGGTGCACACGACGAGGGCGAGCAGCGCCGCCCGGCTGGTCAGCCGGGAGCGGCGGGCCTGGCGTCTGGTCTGCGAGCGGTAGACCCGGGCCGCCGTCTGCTCGCCGAGCAGCTTGATCCTGGTCGTGGTGGAGAACCGGTCGCCGCGGTCCCTGCCGGCCATGTCCCCGCCTCCCCTTCACACGCGCGTACGTCCCCGCACACGGTACGGGACCGCGTACGGGGACGTACGTACGACCGGCTCGTGAGCGGCCGTGCCGGGGTCAGCCCTTGGAGATCTGGGTGCCCTTGAAGCGCGGGAAGGCGCTGCGTCCGGCGTAGACCGCGGCGTCGTCGAGGATCTCCTCGATGCGCAGCAGCTGGTTGTACTTGGCGACGCGCTCGGAGCGGGCCGGGGCGCCGGTCTTGATCTGGCCGCAGTTGGTGGCGACGGCCAGGTCGGCGATGGTGACGTCCTCGGTCTCGCCGGAGCGGTGGGACATCATGCACTTGAAGCCGTTGCGCTGGGCGAGCTCCACGGCGTCCAGGGTCTCGGTCAGCGAGCCGATCTGGTTGACCTTGACCAGCAGGGCGTTGGCGGTGCCCTCCTCGATGCCGCGGGCCAGCCGCTCGGGGTTGGTGACGAACAGGTCGTCGCCGACGAGCTGCACCTTGTCGCCGAGCTTGTCGGTGATGACCTTCCAGCCGGCCCAGTCGTCCTCGAACAGCGGGTCCTCGATGGAGACGAGCGGGTAGGCCGCGACGAGCTCCTCGTAGTACTCCGTCATCTCGGCGGCGGAGCGCTCCTTGCCCTCGAAGAGGTACTTGCCGTCCTTGTAGAACTCGGAGGCGGCGACGTCGAGGGCGAGGGCGATCTGCTCGCCGGGGGTGTAACCGGCCTCCTTGATCGCCTCCAGGATGAGGTCGAGGGCCTCGCGGTTGGAGCCGAGGTTCGGGGCGAAGCCGCCCTCGTCGCCCAGGCCGGTGGCCAGACCCTTGGACTTCAGGACCTTCTTCAGGGTGTGGTACACCTCGGTGCCCCAGCGCAGGGCCTCGGAGAAGGACTCCGCGCCGATCGGGGCGATCATGAACTCCTGGATGTCCACGTTGGAGTCGGCGTGCGAGCCGCCGTTCAGGATGTTCATCATCGGCACCGGCAGCAGGTGCGCGTTGGGGCCGCCCAGGTAGCGGAAGAGGGGGAGGTCGCTGGCCTCGGAGGCGGCGTGGGCCACGGCGAGCGAGACGCCGAGGATGGCGTTGGCGCCGAGCGAGCCCTTGTTGTCGGTGGCGTCCAGGTCGAACATCGCCTGGTCGATCAGGCGCTGCTCGGTGGCGTCGTAGCCGACCAGCTCCGGGCCGATCTGCTCGATGACGGCGAGGACGGCCTTCTCGACACCCTTGCCCTGGTAACGGTTCGGGTCGCCGTCACGGAGCTCGATGGCCTCGAAGGCGCCGGTGGAGGCGCCGGAGGGGACGGCGGCACGACCCGTGCTGCCGTCGTCGAGGCCGACCTCGACCTCGACCGTGGGATTGCCTCGGGAGTCCAGGATTTCCCGGGCTACGACGACGTCGATGGACGGCACGAGCATCTCCTTCGTGGATGTGACGCTGGTAGTGCGGGGCACTGGGCCTGACGGCCCGTCTTGCAGCCTTGCGACTAGAGCCTAACCGTCCCGGGGCCGTCGGCAGCCGACCGACCGTCCCGTGGACAAGGTCAGACGGTACCTATTGTTCACCCCCGGAACAAAGCGAGGTGAACAACGCGTGCACACCGGGCACCGGCGGGCAAAGAAAACCCCGCCCCGGTGCGTACGGGGGAACACGCACCGGGGCGGGGAGCCCATGGGGGCCGGGGGGCGGCTCCCATGGCGGTCCACTGTGGGGGACGCGGGCTGTGCGGGGCCTGCGCGCCGGCTACCGGACGGCTGTCACTTCAGGTGCAGCTGCTGGCCCGGGTAGATGAGGTCGGCGTCCTCGACGATGTCCTTGTTCAGCCGGAACACCTTCTTCCAGCCGCCCTTGACGTCGTGCTCCGCGGCGATCGAGGAGAGCGTGTCGCCCTTGACGACCTTGTACTCGCCGTCGCCCTTCTTGACCTTCTTGCCGGTCGGGGTGGTGACGGTCTTCTGCGCCTTCACGACCGGGCGCTCGGTGGAGCGGAAGGCGCTCTGCTGCTCGGTGTAGCGGGAGGCGGTGCCGCCGCTCGGCGAGGAGGACGAGGAGGAAGACGAAGAGGAGGACGACGACGGGGAGGACGACGAGGAGGACGACGAGGACGGCGCCCCGGCGGCGCCGTCGTAGGAGGCGCCGGACAGGCCCGTGCCGCAGACCGGCCAGGCGCCCTTGCCCTGAGCGGCGAGGACCTTCTCGGCGACGGCGATCTGCTGCGCCTTGCTGGCCTGGTCGGCGGTGGAGGCGTACTGCGTGCCGCCGTACGCGGCCCAGGTGGAGGCGGAGAACTGCAGGCCGCCGTAGTAGCCGTTGCCGGTGTTGATGGACCAGTTGCCGCCGGACTCGCACTGGGCGACGGCGTCCCACTCGGAGGCGGTGGCGGCGGAGGCGTTGCCGGCCGCCAGCAGCGGGGCGGCGACGGCGGCGCCGGTGACACCGGCGACGGCGACGGCGCGGGTGGAGCGCTGGAGAACAGTCGGACGACGGTGCTTGCCCTTGCCGGAAAACAGCATGGTTGATCCCCTCACCGACGCCTGCGAGGTGAGCTGTCGGGTTCGGGCCGGTTGAGTTGCCCGGCCGCCCACCTCCCGGTGCGCGACTCCACCCCTAGCCGTTCCCGCCCCTCAAGGGCCGGGCCCGGCGCCTACCTTGGGTCCCCCGCTCCTGCCTACGGCGCTTGACGCGACGACTGTTCCCGGACGGCCGCTGGCAGGATTCGGCGTTGCGGCAGCCGGGGCCCGCGTTGGCGAGCGGTCATGACCGTAGACACGGAATCCACCGGATTTCAAAGACGATCAGGGCCTCTGAGACTCATCCCACACTTTCGCCAAACCGGACATTCCACGGCGAAAGCGGACGTCAACTCCCGCTAGTTTTCGCCCGTTTCCGCCCCTACTCGCAGGGTCTGACCGGGGACGATGTGACTCGGGTCGGCGCCGATCGCCTTCTTGTTCAGGGCGTAGAGCTCGCGCCACCCGCCCTCGACGTCGAGGGTGTCCGCGACGGAGGCGAGGGTGTCGCCGGCGTGGACCGTGTAGGCGTCGCCGTCGTCGGCGTCCGTGCGCGCGGCGTGGCGGCCCGAGGACGCTTCCATGGAGCGGCCGTTCGCCGCCTCGTCGGCGCTGCCGCCGCGGTGGCGGCCGGTGCCGGTGTCGCCGCCGACGCCGCTACCGACGTCAAGCGAGCCGGTGTCGACGAGGCTCCAGGAGCCCACCATCTGCTCCGAGTTGTCCGTGTCGTCACTTTCGGCCGTTTCGTCGGGTGAGCCGTCGGACGTCCGCGACACGGACGGGGAGGCGGACGGCGAAGCCGACTTGTCGGACTTGGCGGGCTTGTCCGTAGTGCTGGAGGAACCCTTCGACGCCCCGGGGGACGCGGAGGCGTGGGACGGGGCGTCCGAGGGCGAGGCCGTGCCGGACGTGTCGCCGGACGCGTCACCCGACGCGCCGGACGAGCCGTTGGACAGGCCGGTGGAGTCGGTGACGCCGGTGGAGTCGGACGAGTCGTCAGCGATCCCGGTGTCGATGTCGGCCGCGCCCTTGTCCTTGTCGAGCCCGGCGGTCAGTCCACAGGTGTGGAAGGCGCCGGCGCCCTGGTCCGCGAGTATCTTCTCGGCGACGGCTATCTGCTGGTTGCGGCTGGCCAGGTCGGCGCTCGGCGCGTAGTCGAGGCCGCCGTACTTCTCCCAGTCCTCCTGGGACAGCCGCAGGCCGCCGTAGAAGCCGTCACCGCTGTTCTCGCTCCACGAGCCGCCGGTCTCGCATTCCGCCACCTTGTCCCACGTCGAACCGTCGGCGGCGCTCGCGGCGGAGGCGCCCAGGAGCGGGATGGCGATGGCGGAGCCGGTCACTCCGGCCGCGACGAGGAGAGCCGGAGCCTGGCGGGGGCGACGGTGACGACCGTTCCCGGAGAGCATGCGGAGACCTTTCGCGAGACAGCGGTGACCCACGCGGCAATCGGTTTTCGAAGCAGCCGCGTTGATGGGTGAAGGTATAGGCAGACGATCACTTGTCACAAGTTAATGCCGCACAGATCACATGAAGATCACGAAGTTGAGTGCGTGTCACGTTCTGGGACTCCGGCCTACTGGTTCCGGAGGGGTGAACTCGACCGGCAGGGTGCGCAGTCCGCGCATGATGAGGCCGCCGCGCCACCTCAATTCGGCGGGTTCCACCGCGAGTCGGAGGTCCGGCAGCCGGGTCAGCAGCGTGCCGAGCGCGGTCTGGCCCTCCAGGCGGGCGAGGGGGGCGCCGAGGCAGTAGTGGATGCCGTGGCCGTACCCCAGGTGCTGGTTGTCGCGGCGCGCGAGGTCGAGGGTGTCCGGCTCGGCGAACCGCTCCGGGTCCCGGTCCGCCGCGGCGAGGACGACCAGCACGGGGTCGCCGGCGGCGATGTCCTGCCCGCCGATGCTCAGCGGCCGGGTCGCGAACCGCCAGGTGGCGATCTCCACCGGGCCGTCGTAGCGCAGGAGTTCCTCGACGCCGGTCTCCAGCAGGCCGCGCTCGCCCGCGGCGAGGGAGCGCTGGAGACGGGATCGCTGGGCGGGGTGGGTCAGCAGCGCGTAGGTCCCGTTGCCGATGAGGTTGACGGTCGTCTCGAAACCGGCGAACAGCAGGATGAAGGCCATGGCGGCCGCCTCGTTCTCCGTCAGGTGCTCGCCGTGGTCGGAGGCGCGGATCAGGGCGGAGATGAGGTCCTCGCCGGGGGCGGGTTCGGCGGGCAGCGCCGCCCGCTTGCGGTGGATGAGGTCGGCGAGGTAGCCGCGCATCTTCTTCACCGACCGGGCGACCCCGCCGCGCGGCCCTCCCCCATGACGGATCATCATCCCCGCCCAGTCCCGGAAGTCGTCCTGGTCCTCGCGGGGGACGCCGAGCAGGTCGCAGATCGCGTAGATGGGGAGCGGGAAGGCGAACTCGTGAATCAGGTCGGCGTGGCCGCGGCCGGCGAACCGCCCGATGAGGGTGTCGGTGAGCTCCTGCACCCGGGGGGCGAACTCGGCCACGCGGCGCGGGGTGAAGGCCTTGCTGACCAGCCGGCGCAGCCGGGTGTGGTCCGGCGGGTCGATGTTGAGCAGGTGCGTCATCAGCTCGGCCTTGCGCTCCCCGGGGATGCCGGTCTTGCCCCGGGCGTGCGCGGGCTCGTCGTGATGCGCCGGGTTCTTGCTCAGCCGCTGGTCGGCGAGGGCCCGCCAGGCGTCCTCGTACCGGGTGACCAGCCATGCCTCCACCCCGCTGGGCAGCCGCGTGCGGCGCACGGGCGCGTGCTCGCGCAGCCAGGCGTAGGCCGGGTAGGGGTCGGTGGCGAACTCCCAGCTGAAGAGTTCGGGGGCGGCGGAGTCGGCGGTGGGCTGGTCGGTCACTCCTCGACGGTATCCGTCGGCCTTCCGGCTCCGTGCCCCCGGCCTCGCGGATCGCGCCCTGGTGGCGCGGGCCCCGCAGCCACGGACGTCCACCGGGCGGCGCACCGCGCACGCCCCGCCCACGACGACGACGGCGACGGCGACGGCGACGGCGACGGCGACGGCGACGGCGGCGACGACCGCACCCGAGCCCCCGGCGCGACCGGCGCGACCGGCGCGCGCCCCGGGCCGGGCCCGGACAGCGCGCCCACTTCCAGGAGCGCGCCGGTAGGGCCTCCCGGATCGCGTCCCGGCAGGCGCGGGGCCCGCGGCCGCGGACGACCGCCGGGCGGCGCACCCACGCACGCCTCGCGATCGCGACCACGACTGCGACCGCAACTGCGCCGCCCGGCGCGACCGACGCGTACCCGAGCGCCCGAGCACCGGGCACCGGGCACGGCCAATGGGCGCCCGAGCCCTGGGCGCGGCCGGTGCGCGTCCCGGGCCGGGCCCGGACGACGTGACCACCTTCGCGCCCGCGTGCACGTGTCGCACCGCACCCGAGCGACGAGGCCGCCGCGCCGAGGAGCCGACGGATGCCGAGCCGAGGAGCCTAGGAGCCGACGAATGCCGGACCGAGAAGCCTAGGAGCCGACGGATGCCGGACCGAGGAGCCGAAGAGCCGACGAATGCCGGACCGAAGAGCCGAAGAGCCGACGGATGCCGGACCGAGGAGCCGAAGAGCCGACGGATGCCGGCCCTCCGCAGTCCCGCCCCGGTGGGCAGTCCCGCCCCGGGTGGGCAGTCCCGCCCCGGTGGCGTCAGCCTTCCGTCGGCGTGCCCTCTGCCTCGCGGATCGCGTCCCGGTAGGCGCGGGCCGCCGCTCGGAGGGCCGCCTCGGGGTCGACGCCTTCCGCCTCCGCGCGCACCGCCATCGCGAGGAGGTCGTAGCCGATGCCCTCGCCGGCCGGTGGCGGCACCGGCAGTCCCGCCGTGCGCACCCGGGAGGCCAGTTTCGACGCGAGGGCGAGGCCCGGCTGGCCGAGGGGGACGCCGTCGGTCAGGGAGGTGCGCCGCTTCTCGACCGCCTTGGTGCGCAGCCAGTGCTCCTTGACCTCCTCCGGGGTCGTGGCCGTCTCGTCCCCGAAGACATGGGGGTGGCGGTGGATGAGCTTGGTGACGATCCCGGCGGCCACGTCGTCGATCGAGAAGGGGGCGTCCGGGTCCTCCTCCGCTATGCGGGCGTGGAAGACGACCTGGAGGAGCACGTCGCCCAGTTCCTCACGGAGTTCGTCCCGGTCGCCGTCCTCGATCGCCTCGACGAGTTCGTACGCCTCCTCGATGCCGTACTTCGCCAGGCCCTTGTGCGTCTGCCGGGACGACCACGGGCACTCGGCGCGGATGCGGTCCATGACCTGGACCAGGTCGAGCAGGCGGGCGCCCGGCAGGTCGTAGGAGGCGGGCAGCAGCTCCAGCTCGGGCATGGCGACGCGCCCGGAGCCGGCGAGGCGCGCGAGGCCGTCGGTCAGGGCGGGTTCGCCCTCGCCGGTGGCCACCACGACGACCGTCCGCCCGCCCGCGCAGGCGCCGACCAGTTCCTCGGCGGTCGGGGACGCCTCGTCCACCCGTATCCCGGCCTCCCGCAGGTACGGAAGCTGCGGGTGCGCGCCGTCCGCGCACAGCACCCGGTCGGCGGCGTGCAGGGCCTGCCAGGCGGGCCAGGACAGCAGGCCGGGTGCGACGCGGTGGCTGGTGGTGAGCAGGACGATGCGGCCGGGCGTGGGCGTGGCGTCGGAGCTGGTTGCGTTCACCCTCCGAACGTAACCCACGCCACCGACACCCCCCGGAGTTATCCACAGGGCGGGCGGCCGTCCTGCGTCGCCGTCACGCCTTCGAGGAGGTGACCTCGCGCAGCCACGGCGTCTTGGCGTCGACGCGGCTGCTCTTCTGCACGTCCCAGCTGCCGTAGCGCGGGTTGAGGTCGACGTGGAGTTCCTTCGACGCCTGCGAGAGGGCCTTCCAGAACGCGGGCTGGCCGGTGTTCGTGCCGAGCGACCGGGCGAGCTTCTGGGCCTCCAGTTGCAGGCGGAGGTTGTCGTCGAGGCGCTCGGGGGCGACGCCGTACTGCTGCAGCCAGGCCGTCTGCAGCGCCTTCTCCCCGCCGACCTGCTGCTCCAGGCCGGTGCGCATCTGCTGGATCTCCTTGCGGGTCACGGTCACGCCCGCGTCCTCGGCGGCGCGGTGCAGCACCCGGTCGAGGACCATGCCGTGCAGGGTGTCGCGGGTGAGGCTGCCGGTCTGCGCGAGGACCTGCTGGTACTGCGCGTCGCTGCGCACCGCCGCGCGCTGCGCGGCGCGTACCTCGTTCACGCGGCTCTGCAACTGGGAGACGGTGATCCGCTGGCCGCCGACCACGGCCGCCGCGCCCGGATGCGCGTCGCTTCCGCAGGCGGTCAGGACGGGGGCCGCGGCGACGATCGCGGCGGAGAGGAGGAGCGCGGTGCGACGGCGGCGGTGCAAGGAAGCCTCCCGAGGAGATTGTGCGACGGTGCACAAAGTCTTGCGATGATCGATGGTAGGCAGTGGGTCGGCTGTGGCCAACCCATTCGACCAACGATTCACCAGGACTTCGGGCACCGCCGCGGTCCCGCCGCCCGCGGGGCGGGCGGTGCAGGCGGGGCGGGGCGGCGCGGGCGGCTCAGCCGACGATGGCGACGGGCGCGTCCCAGGCGTCGCGGTCGACGGTGATCGTGTACCCGCCCCGCGTCTCCTTGCTGTTCACCATGTACTGGTGACCGCGGCTGTGGCCGGTGTACTGAGTGGACCCCCACGGCCAGTCGGCTGTGGTGGTGTTCTGCTTGTCCCACAGCGCGTACCAGAGGTTGCCCGGCAGGTCCGTCTTGTCCTTCGCCGTGGCGATGGCCTTGGCGCTGGAGCTGGTGAAGCCGTAGAAACCGGCGCGGTACGTCTTGGTCCGCAGCGTCTTGTCGAAGGAGCGCACGTAGGTCAGCACCGCGTCGTTGCACGACGTGTTCGTCACGTCGTACGGCTCCATGTCGAGGTAGATCGGGCTGCCGGCCTTCATGCCGAGCGCCGACGCCTTGGCCACCGCGTCGGCCGCGTCCGTCGCGCCGAGTGAGGCGGCGGTGGAGGCGGTGAGCTTCTCCGGGTTGGAGCCGCTCTGGCAGGGCGGCTGGGCGCCGACGTAGATGGGGATCAGTTTCCAGCCGACGGAGTTGACCGACTTCACCCAGGACGCGGTGAGGTTGGGCTGGCTGCAGCCCCGGTTCTTCCCGCCGATGTAGACGGCGGCGGCGCCGTAGAAGCCGGTGTGCCATGCCTTCATCGCGCTCAGCGAGGGCGCGGCGCAGGTGTCGAAGGCGCGGCCGGTGTAGGTCGTCTGGGCGGGCCAGGTGGTGGCCGCCATCGAGGTCTGCGCCGCGATCCCGGCCCCCGCGACGACAGCCGCGCCGGCCACCGCCCACGTGAGGTACCTGCGCTTCCTGGACTGCCGGTGCTCGGCCATCCCCACCCCTTCATGCGTACGCCTGCGTGCGTACGCGCCTGAGCGTCGTACGGCGTCGCGTCGACGACGGCGTACGTCCGCCAAAACCGGTTCTCTGGATGCCCCCGAGACGGCGCGGCCTACGACACTGACCTGTCGCGGCCCTATCGCGCGGCGCCCGATGCGGATCGCACCGTAACCGACGGCGCCTCTCCGATCAGGAAACGCAGCTTATCGGCAGCCACAAGTTTCCCTCATGCCGCCGCAAAGGCAGCCCCTGGCCCGTTCTCGCCCCTCCGTGCCCTACTCTTGCTGCCTGCGCCGCCTTACGCATACCGCGGCGCGAACGCTTCGGGGGATGGGGGTCGCCATGGTGACGGTCAAGCGTCTTGAAGCCGGCTGGCTGCAGCGGATCGCCTGGTCGGTGTTGGTGTGGGGGTCGTTGGGCCTGCTGGCGTGGGTGCCGTTCCTGTACGTGGCGATCCGCCGCGGCCGCGGGTCGGACTGGGGCGCCTTCTGCTCGTTCGTCCTCTACGAGCTGATCACCATCCCCTGGATCAGCCTCTCCAACGACGACGGCGACGCGATCCTTGGCTGCGTCATCATCCTGACGCTGCTCATCGGGACGGCCATGCTGCTGTTCGCCGAGTTCGACAGCCCGCTGCCGCGCCAGCAGCCGTACGGCGCGATGCCGATGCCCGGCCCGCAGCAGGGCCAGCCGTACGGCCAGGGATACCCGTACGCGCGGTAGGCAGCACTGGACAGTCCTAGACGGCTGCCAGTTCGCACCACACGTACTTGCCGCGGTTGCCCTGCCTGGACAGCGGCTGCCAGCCCCACAGGTCGGCACAGGCCCGCACCAGCGCCAGCCCGCGTCCTTCCTCGGCGAGCCGGTCCGCGCCCTGCGACGCCTCGGGGGGCTCGGGCGGCTCGGGATCGGCGTCCCAGGCCCCGATCCGCAGCACGCCCGCCGCCCATCGCACCCGCAGGGCGGCGGGCCCTTTCGTGTGCCGTACGGCGTTGGAGACCAGCTCCGTCGCGAGGAGCTCGGCGGTGTCCACGAGCCGGATCAGACCGTGCACGGTCAGGATCAGGCGGAGGGTGCGGCGGCTCACGGTGACCGCGCGGACGTCGTTCGGGATGTACAGCGTGTACTCCCACGGTTCGGTTTCGGCCATGCGTGAACTCCTGTCGGGGGAAGGGGGTTCGTGATTCGGGGCGCGGTGTCGTTGCCGCGTCCGTCACGGCAGGACGAAGCGGTGCGCTTCCGGCACCCGGCGAATTCGCAGCGTGCGCAGCACGTCACCGACGGTGAATCTAAATCTAGAGATTCAGCAAGTCGATCGCGTAAACTGACGCCCAACGAGTCGCGTTCGCATGCGCGTTGTCCCAAGGAGCGGTCGAGAGCTTTGAGGCCCGAACCAACGGCACGTCAGATGCGTCTGGCAAGAGAACTGCGCAGACTGCGGGAAGCTGCCGGCCTCAGCGCCCGCCAGGCGGCAGCGCTGCTTGGAGTGAGTCCGGCCCAGATCACCCACATCGAGTCAGGACTCGCGGGCGTGAGCGAGAAACGACTGCGCCGCCTCGCGTCCCACTACGTCTGCACAGACGAGCAGTTCGTCGACGCCCTGGTAGCCATGGCCACCGATCGCACACGCGGCTGGTGGGAGGAATACCGGGGCCTGCTGCCCACGCCATTTCTGGACCTGTCCGAATTGGATCACCACGCAACGTTCCGCCGCGACGTGGCCGTCCTGTACGTTCCAGGGCTGCTTCAGACGGAGACGTACGCCCGGGCGGTCTTCTCGAACAGAATCCCGGAACTGACCCCGGAGGAGCGTGACCTGCGCGTCCGTCACCGGCTCGCGCGCCGCGTGACCATCGAGGGGTCGGCGCGCATCCCGTACAAGGCGGTGATCCACGAGGCGGCGCTACGGATCAGAGTCAGTGACCGCACCGCATCGAAGGCTCAGTTGGCTCACCTGCTGGAAGTTTCCGAAGCGGACCACATCACCCTGCGCGTCATCCCCTTCGACCTTGACGGGTTCGCCAGAGCTTCGAGTTCCATGACCTATGTCGGCGGGCCCCTGCCCAAGCTCGACACGGTCGTACGGGACGCACCTCACGGCTCGGTCTTCATCGACTCCGAAGCCCAACTCAACGCCTATCGAACGCGCTTCCGTAAGGTGGAGGCTGTATCACTCGAGCCGGACCGATCGCGTGACTTCATCCACGAGTTGGCGAAGGAGCTGTGAGGCGCCTCATGACCACACCCGAGAACTGGCGCAAGTCGTCCTACTCAGGGGAGGGCGACGGCAACGACTGCGTCGAGATAGCCGACTCCCCCACCCACGTCGCCATACGCGACTCCAAGTCCCCCACCGACCGCACCCTCACCTTCCCGGCCGCGGCCTTCACCGCCTTCCTCACCGCACTGAAGCCCGGCGGCTCTACGACACCGCCCGCACACCGATAGGGGCGAACCGCGAGACTTCATCCGGATACTGGCCAAGGAGCTGTGAAGCCCACCGCGACCACCCCCGACAACTGGCGGAAGTCGTCCTACTCGGGCCCCGACGACGGCAACAACTGCGTCGAGATAGCCGACTCCCCCACCCACGTGGCCATACGCGACTCCAAGTCCCCCGCCAACCGCGCCCTCACCTTCCCAGCCGCGGCCTTCACCGCCTTCACCGCCTTCCTCGCCGGCCTGAAGCCGGTTGGCGCGGGCGTCAGTTCGCGTGGAAGCGGGCCGGGGCCTCGGTCGGGTTGCCGCCCGAGGGGAGCTTCTGGCCCGGGCAGGTCCTGAGCACCTTTTCCATCGCCGCCTTCTCGGCCGCGGTGACCCACAGCTCGTACTTCTTCTTCACGGCGACCTGCGCGGCGACGTAAGTGCAGCGGTAACCCTTGTTGGGCGGCAGCCAGGTCGCGGTGTCGCCGTCGCCCTTGGCGCGGTTGGTGCTCGCGTCGACGGCGATGAGGTTGAGGGGGTCGTTGGCGAGCGCTATGCGCTTGCCGGCTTTCCAGTACTTGGCGCCCTTCTGCCAGGCGTCGGAGAGCGCGACGACGTGGTCGATGTCGACCTGGCTGCGGCCGCGCCGGTAGACGACGTGCTTGCCGGAGTAGGGGTCCGACTCGAGGACGCCGTAGGACACCTTGCAGTCGCCGTCGGTGAACCGCACATCCTCCAGATCCCGCTTGAGGATGTCGTCGCGGGTGTCGCAGTCGTTGGAGTCCGTGTCCGCCCAAGCGGTGCCGAAGCGGTCCCGGTCGTAACCCGTCTTCGGCGCCCGGCCCTTCACCGTCAGCGACTCGGCGGCGGTGAGGGCCGCGCCCGAGTGCCCGCCGGTCTCCTCGGGGCCCGCGGACCCCGTGGTCTGCTCCGTGCATCCGGCCACCGCGAACACCAGCGCGACGGCGACCGCGCTCCCGCCCCTCGTACGCCTCACGGCGCGTCCTCCCCTTGCCGACACGATCCGCCCCCCGCAGGTGCCGTCTTCCCGGGGACGGCCGTGCGCACACCGTAACGCGGAGGGCTACGACCCCAGGATCGAGGTCAGGAACTCGCCCACCCAGCCGAGCAGATCGCGGCCGACCAGCGGCTTGCCGCCCACCTTCGCGGTCTTCGGGCGCGGCACCAGGATCTGGTGCGCGGCCGGCTTGATGACCGTGCCGGGGTAGAGGCGCTTGAGCCGCAGCTCCTGCGACTCGCGCAACTCCACCGGCGCGAAGCGGATGTTGTTGCCCTGCAGCACGATCTCGCCGACGCCGCAGGCACGGGCGAGCATGCGCAGGCCCGCCACCAGCAGCAGGTTCTCCACCGGTTCCGGCAACTTGCCGTAGCGGTCGACGAGTTCCTCGCGGACGGACTTGATGTCCTCCTCGGTGTTGGCGGAGGCGATGGCGCGGTAGGCCTGCAGGCGCAGGCGCTCGCCGGGGGCGTAGTCGTGCGGGACGTGCGCGTCGACCGGCAGCTCGATCTTGACCTCGAGCGGCGGCTCCTCCTCCACGCCGCCCTCCAGGGAGGCCCGGTAGTCGGCGACCGCCTCGCCGACCATCCGGACGTACAGGTCGAAGCCGACGCCCGCGATGTGGCCGGACTGCTCGCCGCCGAGCAGGTTTCCGGCGCCGCGGATCTCCAGGTCCTTCATCGCCACGTACATGCCCGCGCCCATCTCGGTGTGCTGGGCGATGGTCGCCAGCCGCTCGTGCGCGGTCTCCGTCAGCGGCTTCTCCGGCGGGTACAGGAAGTAGGCGTAGCCGCGTTCGCGGCCGCGGCCGACCCGGCCGCGCAGCTGGTGCAGCTGGGAGAGGCCGAAGTTGTCGCCGCGCTCGACGATGAGGGTGTTGGCGTTGGAGATGTCGATGCCGGACTCGACGATCGTCGTGGAGACCAGGACGTCGTACTTCTTCTCCCAGAAGTCGACCACCACCTGCTCCAGCGTCTGCTCCGACATCTGGCCGTGCGCCGTGGCGATGCGCGCCTCGGGCACGATGTCGCGCAGGCGGGCCGCGGCCCGGTCGATGGACTCGACCCGGTTGTGGATGTAGAAGACCTGGCCCTCGCGCAGCAGCTCGCGGCGGATCGCCGCGCCGATCTGCTTCTCCTCGTACGGACCGACGAAGGTGAGCACCGGGTGGCGCTCCTCCGGCGGCGTGGTGATCGTCGACATCTCGCGGATGCCGGTCACCGCCATCTCCAGGGTGCGCGGAATGGGCGTGGCGGACATGGTCAGCACGTCGACGTTCGCGCGGAGCTTCTTCAGCTGCTCCTTGTGCTCGACGCCGAAGCGCTGCTCCTCGTCGACGATGACCAGGCCGAGGTCCTTGAACTTCGTCTCGGAGGAGAACAGGCGGTGGGTGCCGATGACGACGTCCACCGAGCCGTCGCGCAGGCCCTCCAGGACCGCCTTGGCCTCGGAGTCGGTCTGGAACCGGGACAGCGCCCTGACGTTCACCGGGAACTGGGCGTAGCGCTCGCTGAACGTGCCGAAGTGCTGCTGCACCAGCAGCGTCGTCGGGACCAGGACGGCGACCTGCTTGCCGTCCTGGACCGCCTTGAAGGCGGCCCGCACCGCGATCTCGGTCTTGCCGTAGCCGACGTCGCCGCAGATCAGGCGGTCCATCGGGACCGACTTCTCCATGTCCTCCTTGACCTCGGCGATCGTGGTGAGCTGGTCGGGCGTCTCCGCGTAGGGGAAGGCGTCCTCCAGCTCGCGCTGCCAGGGCGTGTCCGAGCCGAACGCGTGACCGGGCGCCGCCATCCGCGCGCTGTACAGCTTGATCAGGTCGGCGGCGATCTCCTTGACGGCCTTCTTCGCACGCGCCTTCGTCTTGGTCCAGTCGGCGCCGCCCAGCCGGTGCAGGGTGGGGGCCTCACCGCCGACGTACTTGGTGATCTGCTCCAGCTGGTCGGTCGGGATGTACAGCCGGTCGCCGGGCTGGCCGCGCTTGGCGGGGGCGTACTCGACGACCAGGTACTCGCGGGTCGCGCCCTGGACGGTGCGCTGCACCATCTCGATGTAGCGGCCCACGCCGTGCTGCTCGTGGACGATGTAGTCGCCCGCCTCCAGGGTGAGCGGGTCGATCGTCTTGCGGCGGCGGGCCGGCATGCGGGCGCCGTCGCGGCTGGACGCCTTCTGGCCGGACAGGTCGGTCTCGGTGAGCACGGCCAGTCTCAGCGCCGGGTCCACGAAGCCGTGCTCGATGCCACCGCACGACACGTGCACCAACGACGGGGACAGCTTCCCGAGGTCGGTGTCGAGCCGGGCCGCGATGCCCTCGCCGCCCAGCACCTCGACCGTGCGGGCCGCCGGGCCGTGGCCCTCGGTGACGTACACCGCGCGCCAGCCGTCGGCGAGCCAGCCCTTGGTGTCGGCGAGCGCCTTCGCGGTGTCGCCGCGGTAGGTCTCCGGGGCGTGCATGCCGAGCTTGAGGGTGTCGGCCTCCTCCAGCGCGTCGTCGGCGGCGAACGGCGACACCGACCACCACATCATCTCCAGCTCGCGCGCCCGGTCCCGCACGTCGGCGATGGACCACAGGGAGGCCGCGCCGACGTCGAAGGGCGCCTCGCCGCCGCCGGCGGTGGCGGCCCAGGACGCCTGCAGGAACTCCTGGCTGGTCGCGACGAGGTCGGCGGCACGCGTGCGTACCCGCTCCGGGTCGCACACGACGGTCATGGCGCCCTCGGGCAGCACGTCGATCAGCAGCTCCATGTCGTCGACCAGGACCGGCGCCAGGGACTCCATGCCCTCCACGGCGATCCCCTCGGCGATCTTGCCGAGCAGTTCGCCGAGCTCGGGGTGTTCCTCGGCGAGGGCGCGGGCCCGCGCGCGTACGTCGTCCGTCAGCAGCAGCTCGCGGCACGGCGGCGCCCACAGGCCGTGCTCGGCGACCTCCAGGGAGCGCTGGTCGGCGACCTTGAAGTAGCGGATCTCCTCGACGTCGTCGCCCCAGAACTCGACGCGCAGGGGGTGTTCCTCGGTGGGCGGGAACACGTCGAGGATGCCGCCGCGGACGGCGAACTCGCCGCGCTTCTCGACCAGCTCCACGCGCGCGTACGCGGCGGCGGCGAGGGCTTCCACGACCTCGTTCAGGTCGGCGGTCTGCCCGGTGCGCAGGGCCACCGGCTCCAGGTCCCCCAACCCCTTGACCTGCGGCTGGAGCACGGACCGGACGGGCGCGACGACGACCGAGACAGGGCCGGTCTCGGGGTCGTCGGCGCTGGGGTGGACCAGCCGGCGCAGCACGGCGAGGCGGCGGCCGACGGTGTCGCTGCGGGGGCTGAGGCGCTCGTGCGGCAGCGTCTCCCAGGAGGGGTACTCCACGACGCCGTCCGGCGGCAGCAGCGAGCGCAGCGCCGCGGCCAGGTCCTCGGCCTCGCGCCCGGTCGCCGTCACCGCCAGCACGGTCCGGCCGGACTCCCGGGCCAGGGCGGCCACCGAGAACGGGCGGGCCGCCGGGGGGCCGACCAGGTCGACGTGCATGCGGTTGCCGTCGCGGGCCGCCTGAATCGCTTCCGCGAGGGCGGTGTCCTTGACGACGGCGTCGAGCAGACCGTGCAGGCTCATTCGGAGGCGGCTTTCGTCCGGGGGGTGGGCAACGCGAAGGGCCCGACACGGAGACCGGCCGGGGGTCTCCAGCCTACGACGGTGCGCCCGGCGATGCCGTGGCCTGTGGACAACCCCGGCTCCCGGCGGGGCCCGGCCTGTGGAAAACCCGCTCGTGGCCGGTCATGGCCGGCGCCCGGCCCGGGGAGCACCGGGCTGGGAGACAACCGGCCTCGCGGACTGTGCCGGGCCCGGGGACCACCGGGCTCGCGGCCCTCATCCCGGCCCGTGGGAAACCGGCTCGCAGCCGACGCCCGGCCGCTGAGAAGCGGGGGCTCGCGGCCGCGCCGCGGACGGTGCCGGCCCCGGGCGGGCGGAGCGCGGACGGGGACGTAAGCGGCCCGGTGCCGAGAAGTCCCCCGTGACTTCTCGGCGCCGGGCCGGTCCCCCGTGATTCCGGTGATCTCCCTGATCCCCGCAGTGCTCCCCGCGCGCGGTGGCTACTCCGTCGCGATCGCGTTCAGGACGTTCATGCGCCCCGCCCGGAACGCCGGGACCAGCGCCGCGAACAGACCCACGAAGGCCGAGCCGACGAAGACCGCGATGATCGTCGGCCAGGGGATGTCCAGCACCTTCAGGCCCTCCAGGGCGAGCAGCTTCTGCGCGGTCGCGCCCCAGCCCATCCCCAGGCCCAGGCCCAGCAGGGCGCCGAACAGGGCGATCACCACCGACTCCATGCGGATCATCCGGCGCAGCTGCCGCCGCGACAGGCCGATCGCCCGCATCAGGCCGATCTCCCGCGTCCGCTCGACCACCGACAGCGCCAGGGTGTTCACCACACCGAGGACCGCGACGATGATCGCCAGCGCCAGCAGGCCGTAGATCATGTTCAGCAGCTGGCCGATCTGGTCCTTCAGGTCCTGCTTGAAGTCGGTCTGGTCGCGCACGGTGTACTGCGGGTAGTCGTGCAGCGCCGTCTTCAGCGATTTGTACGCGGCGTCCTGCTGCCCGTCCTTCGCGGTGGCGAAGATCATCTGGTCCAGCGGCATCCTGTCGGCCGGCACGTACTCGGCGAGCGTGGCGATGGAGATGTACTTGGCTCCGGCGTCGATGACGACGTCGCTGCTGGTGATCGCGCGGACCGTCAGGCGGGCGGTGCCGCCGTCCTTGAATTTCACGTCGATCTTCGACCCGAGGCGGATGCCGTGCGCCTCGGCGAACTTCTCGTGCACGGACATCGAGTCCGGCAGGTAGGCGTCCTTCAGGTCCCCGGCGACGGTCTTGGTGCGCAGGTCGGTCGCGTACGACGGGTCGGCCGCCGTGATGTCGGTGTTCTTGAGCGTCTTGCCGTCGGGCGTGGTGTAGTCCGCCTCGGTGGTCTTGTACTCGGTGACCCGCTCCAGGCCCGGCACCGACTTGACCGCCTTCACCGCCTCGGGGGTGATCAGCTGCCCGCTGTCGGACTGCATGATGAAGTCCGTACCGACGGTCTTGTCGAGCTGGTCCGTCGCCGACGCCACCATGGACGAGCCGACCACCGACAGGCAGGCCACCAGCGCCAGGCCGATCATCAGCGCCGCGCCGGTCGCGCCGGTGCGGCGCGGGTTGCGCAGGGCGTTGCGCTCGGCCATGCGGCCGATGGGGCCGAAGACCCTGAGGACGACCGCGCCCAGCATCCGCACCAGAGCGCCGGCCAGCAGCGGGCCGATGACCACGAAACCGATCAGCGACAGCAGCACGCCCAGGCCGAGCCACAGCGAGCCGCCCTTGGCCTTGTCGGCGGCCGCCGCGAGGTACAGGGCACCAACGCCGGCGCCGGTGAGCACCGTGCCGGTCACGGCCCGGACGCGGCCCGCGCGGGCGTCCGCGGGAACACCGGCGTCGCGCAGCGCGGCCATCGGCGAGATCTTCCCGGCGCGGCGGGCGGGCAGGTAGGCGGCCAGGATCGTGACGACGACGCCCAGCACCACGCCGGCCACCGGGGTCGTCCAGGCGATGGTGAGGTCGTCCGTGGACAGGTGCATGTCCATCTGGCCCATCAGCTTCATCAGCCCGACCGCGATGCCGATGCCCGCGCCGACGCCGAGGACGGAACCGAAGACGCCGAGCAGCAGCGCCTCGGCCAGAACCGACCGGTTGACCTGCCTGCGGGAGGAGCCGATGGCCCGCATCAGGCCGATCTCCCTGGTCCGTTGCGCGACCAGCATCGAGAAGGTGTTGATGATCAGGAAGATGCCGACGACGAAGGCGATCCCGGCGAAGCCGAGCAGCGCGTACTTCATGACGTTCATGAAGCCCTCGACGCTCTTCTGGTTGGCGTCGGCGGTCTCCTTGGCGGTCTGCACCTGGTAGCCGGCGCCGAGCGCGGCGACGACGTTCTTCTTCAGCTGGGCGTCGCTGACGCCGGCGGCGGCCGTGACGTTGACGTTCGTGTAGACGTCCGGCTCGCCGACCAGGGTCCGCTGCGCAGTACGCGTGTCGAGGTAGAAGATCGCCGCGCCCGGGTTGGTGACCTGGAAGGCCGCGATGCCGGAGATCTTCGCGGTGTGCGTGCCGACCGCGCTGATCACGCCGAGTTCGTCGCCGAGCTTCAGATGGTGCTTGTCGGCGGTGTCGGCGTCGACCATGACCTGGTCGGGTTCCTTGGGCGCGGCACCCGAGGTGATCTTCATGGTGCGGGCGTCGTTGCCGTTCCAGCTGCCGACGATGGTCGGCCCGCCGTTCTTCGGCGACAGGCTGTCCTTGTCGGCGTCCACGACGGTCACGGAGGTGGAGAAGACGGTCCCCTCCGCCGACTTCACGCCCTCAGCCTGACGGACCTTGCCCACCACGGACGCCGGCAGGACCGGCGGCCTGCCGGTGTCGGAGGTCGTCTGGCCGGTGTCGGAAGCGCCCTTGGCGCTGACCGTCACGTCGGAGGAGGTCGCCGCGAACAGCTTGTCGAACGTCGTGTTCATCGTGTCGGTGAACACGAGCGTGCCGCACACGAACGCCACGGACAGCAGGACCGCGACCGCCGACAGGGCCATCCGCCCCTTGTGCGCGAAGAAGTTGCGCATCGAGGTTCTCAGGACGGTCATGACGTGCGCCCCCGGGCGTCGAAGTCCTTCATGCGGTCCAGCACGGCCTCGGCGGTCGGGCGCTGCATCTCGTCGACGATCCGGCCGTCGGCGAGGTAGAGCACGCGGTCCGCGTAGCTGGCGGCCACCGGGTCGTGGGTGACCATGACGATGGTCTGGCCCAGCTCGTCCACCGAGCGCCGCAGGAAGCCGAGCACCTCCGCACCGGCGCGCGAGTCGAGGTTGCCGGTCGGCTCGTCACCGAAGATGATCTCCGGCCGCGCGGCCAGGGCACGGGCCACCGCGACACGCTGCTGCTGACCGCCGGAGAGCTGGGTGGGCCGGTGCTTGAGCCGGTCGGACAGTCCCACGGTGTCCACGACCCGCGCCAGCCACTGCTTGTCCGGCTTCCGCCCGGCGATGTCCATGGGCAGGGTGATGTTCTCCAGCGCGTTCAGCGTCGGCAGCAGGTTGAACGCCTGGAAGATGAACCCGATCCGGTCCCGGCGCAGCTGCGTGAGCTTCTTGTCCTTCAGGCCGGTGATCTCGGTCTCGTCCAGGTAGATCTGACCGCTCGTCACCGTGTCGAGACCGGCGAGGCAGTGCATCAGCGTGGACTTGCCGGACCCCGAGGGGCCCATGATCGCGGTGAACCGGCCGCGGGCGATGTCCACGTCGACGTGGTCGAGAGCGACGACACGGGTCTCCCCGGCCCCGTACGCCTTGACGACCTGTCGCGCCCGCGCGGCAACGGCCGTACGCCCTCCAGTGCCCCCGTGCCTGGGAATGGTCACGGCCGAAGTCATGATGAGTCTCCTCTGTGGGTGGATCGGTGAACCGCACGAACTCGGTACGCCGATGAGTCTGGTCCGTCGAGGGGGTCCCGCGCGCTGGTGCCCGGCACCGTCTTGCGCGGGGGGAAAACCCCACCCCACCGGTCGGGCAGGCCGCCCCCCGACGGCCTCCCGACCACCCCTCGGCGGCGTAAAGCCAGGCTAAGGACACCCCCGGCCCGTCTCGTCCTCCGGCGGTACGACCCCTCCCCGAGCCGTAGTACGGATCTCCCCCTAGGGGTCGGTCTCCCTGAGGCGCAGGACCCGTCGGGCGCGGGGCGGAGGACCCCCTCGGGGAGCCCTGCCGCCGCCCGGCCCGCTCAGGGTGCACCCTGCCGCGACGTGAGGATCAAGTGGGAGAGTGTCCGGGGCACGACAGACGCAAGTGTCCGGGGCACAACGGACGCGAGTGTTCCGGGCACAACGGACGCGAGTGTTCCGGGCACAACGGACGCGGGGGAGGGAACCGGCGTGGGCGGGACGAGACCGGCGGCACGCGCGGTGACACGGCGCACCACGACCGACCGGCGCGGGGCCGTCGTGGCCGCCCTGATGCTCGCGATGGCGCTGCCGGCGCTGGACTCCACCATCGTCTCGACCGCCGTCCCGCAGATCGTCGGCGACCTCGGCGGCTTCGCCGTCTTCTCCTGGCTGTTCTCGGGCTATCTGCTGGCCGTCACGGTGACCCTGCCGGTGTACGGCAAGCTGTCGGACACCTTCGGCCGGAAACCGGTGCTGGTCGCGGGCGCGGCGGTGTTCCTGCTGGGTTCGCTGCTGTGCGGCGCGGCCTGGAACATGGGCACGCTGATCGCCTTCCGGATCGTCCAGGGGCTCGGCGGCGGCGCCCTGCAGGGCACGGTGCAGACGCTCGCCGCCGACCTGTACCCGCTCGAGGAACGCCCCAGGATCCAGGCCAGGCTCTCCACGGTCTGGGCGGTGTCCGCGGTCGCGGGACCCGCCCTGGGCGGTGTGCTGGCCGCCTACGCGGACTGGCGCTGGATCTTCCTCGTCAACCTCCCGATCGGCGCGGTCGCGCTGTGGCTGATCGCCCGCCACCTGCACGAACCGGAACGGAAGCCGGCCGCCACGCGGGCCCGCGTCGACTGGGCGGGCGCGCTGGCGGTGTTCGCGTGCGGGGGCGTGCTGCTGACGGCGCTTGTGCAGGGCGGGGTGGCCTGGCCGTGGCTGTCGGGACCGTCGTACGCCCTGTTCGCCGCGGGGCTCGCGCTGGCCGGGCTCGTGGTGTGGGTGGAGCGCCGGGCGGCCGAGCCGATCATCCCCGGCTGGGTGTGGCGCCGCCGCACGATCGCCGCGGTCAACCTCGCGCTGGGCGCGCTGGGGCTGCTGATGGTGGCGCCGACGGTGTTCCTGCCGACGTACGCCCAGGCGGTCCTGGGACTCGCCCCGGTGACCGCCGGTTTCGTGCTGTCGGTGTGGACGCTGAGCTGGCCGGTGTCGGCCGCCCTGAGCCAGCACGTGTACCGGCGCATCGGATTCCGCAACACCGCCATGCTCGGCATCGGGGCGGCGGCCGCCATCCTGTTCGCGTTCCCGTTCCTGCCCTACCCGGGCGCGGCCTGGCAGCCGACGCTGCTGATGCTGCTGCTCGGCGCCTCGCTCGGCCTGTTCCAGCTCCCGCTGCTCGTGGGCGTGCAGTCGACGGTGGTCTGGTCGGAGCGCGGCACCACGACGGCTTCGGTGCTGTTCTGCCGCCAGACCGGCCAGACGGTCGGCGCGTCCGTCTTCGGCGCGGTGGCCAACGGGGTGCTGGCCTCCCGCCTGGGCGGCGCCGGCGACCTGGACACGGTGACGCGGGCCCTCGACACCGGGACCGCGCCGGAGGCCACGCGCCGGGCGGTCGCCGACGCGGTGCACGCGGTGTACCTCGGCGCGTCCTGCGCCGCCGCCGTGGCCTTCCTGGTCCTGCTCCTGCTGGCCCCGCGCCGCTTCCCGGTCCTGAAGGACTGACGGGCGGGGTTCGGGGTGGGCGGCCTTCGGGAGGCGCGCGATGGGTGGAAAGCGCTCCCGGATTCGCCGGTCACTCCCCGGGACCCGCACCGGTCTTTCCCCGGCGTTCGCGGGCCACTCCCCCGGCGTTCGCGGGTCACTCCCCGGGTGCCGACCCCGTGAGCGCCGTGAGACTGGCCCGCACATGGTCCATCTGCGCCCGCACGTCGTCCCACCGCTCCCCGTGCTCGCGCAGCACCCGCTCCGTCTCCCGGGCGATCCGCTCCTCGTGCCCGCGCGCCTCGGCGATGATCTCGGCGGCACGCGCGTGTGCCTCCTCCTGGCAGCGGCCCGCGGTCTCCTCCGCGTCCGCGACCGCCTGCTCCGCCTCGGACAGCACCGCCTGCGCCGCCGCCACCCGCTGGGCCTCCCGCGCCTCCAGAGCGGCCACCCGGGCGGCGTCCTCCCGCTCGGCGCGGACCAGGCGTTCGGCGTTCTCCTTGGCCTGCTCGGCGAGCATCGCAGAGGTACGCCGGCCCATCTCACGCAGCGCGGCCAGCGCCTCGCCACGGCTGGCCTTCACCTCGCGCCGGGCGGCGACCCGGATCTCGTCGGCCTCGGCGCGCGCCGCCTGGAGGCACTGCCGGGCGCGTTCCTCGGCGTCGGCGCGCACGGCGTCGGCGTGCGCCTGTGCGGCGTCCCGCACTCCGTCCGCGCGCGCCTGCGCCTCCTCCACGAGACGCTGCGCCTCCCGTCGCGCGTCCTCCCGCACGGCGGTGGCCTCCTCCTGCCCGAGCTCGAACAGGCGCCGCGCACGCTCCCCGAGCGCCTCGTACGTCTGCGGCGCGAGCTGTGCCACCGTCTCCCGCAGCCGCGCCGCCTCCGCCTCCATCTCCTTGGCGAGCACGGTCAGACGGGCGGCCCGCTCCCAGGCGGCGTCCCGGTCACGGGAAAGAGCGGCGGCGTACGCGTCGACTTGGTCGGGACGGTAGCCGCGCCCCCGTACGGCCACGAACCCGTGGAACGAGACCGGTGCGCTGCTCATCCTGCAACCCCTCTCCGCCGAACGGATGCGGCATGATGATTCGCGCACATCTTGATGTACCGGATGTAAGGGCTCATAACGCGACACTCCGCGCGCCGGTCCCGTCACGCGCCCGGGTTGCGGGCCCGCTCGCGCGTACGGGACACGGGCACCCACGCGAGCACGGGCGCGCACGCAGCACGGGCACAGGCACGCACGCAGCACGGGCACGGGCATGGGCGCGCCGCGAACGGGGCGCGGTCAAGGCCCCTCCGGTCACGGGCAGGCGCGCGGGGCGCGGCTACGGGCGCGGGTCCTGCCGGGCGGGTCGGCCGGGGGCATGCGGAAGGGCCGGGACCGGTCTCCACGACCAGTCCCGGCCCCACAGGCAGGCGGAGGTTCAGCGCGTCACAGCAGGCCGTCCCACATCTGCTCCAGCAGCACCGACCACCAGCTCTCCGGCGACCCGAGCGCCGCCGGGTCGAGAGAGGCCAGCTGGGCCTGGAAGTCGACGGTCCAACGGCCCGCCTGCTCCTGGTTCAGCCCGAACCGCAGCCGCCACATCCGTCCGAGCAGCGCCAGGCACCGCTGGAACTCGAGCAGCCCCGTGTTCACGAACTGCGGCGGCACCGGCGCTCCGCCGGGCCCCGCCTCCACCGGCACGGCCACGATGTTCGCCGTCCCGTACTGCACACAGATCGCCCTGCCGAAGTCGCTGCCCATCACCAGGTACGAGCCCGCGTCCGCGGCCGGCTGCACGCCGCGCTCCTGCGCCAGCTCGGCCAGCGTCGGCACCGGCCGCCCCGGCTGGGCCTGCGCCCAGAAGAACGGGTTCATGTCCATCGGCAGCCCCGCCACCACCAGCGAGTGCGCCACGACCGGCGGCACCCCCTGCCGGGACACGGCCGCCTGCTCGAACCGGAAGATCCCCGGCCCGAAGGCCCCGGCCAGCTCCTGCGCGACGCCCTCCGGAGGAATCGGCGGCACCGCCTGCACCGGCGGCAACGGCGCACGCACCGGCGCCGGCCGCGCCGGCCCGTCCGCCACCTGGTGCAACTCGCCCTGGTGCGCCAGCAACTGCCGCATGCCCTGCTGCCGGCTCGCGTGGTCCGTCCCGTACGGCGCGATGCTCGTGATCCGCGCCTGCGGCCACTGCTCCCGGATCATCCGCGCGCAGTACGCGCCCGGCAGCTCGCACGACTCCAGCTCCGTGTGGAGTTCCAGCACCTGGTCCGGCGGCACGTTCATCGCACGCAGCTCGTGGAAGATCTGCCACTCCGGGTGCGGCGTCCCCGGCGCCGACCGCCTGATCAGCTGCTGCTCGGAACCGTCCTGCGCGCGGTAGCGCAGCACGGCCTGATAACCGGGACCGACCGTCGGCTGAGCCTGCTGCTGCGGATAGCCATAGGCGGGCGGCGACTGCTGCCCTGGCGGCGACATGGGCGGCTGCGCCGACATGGGCGGCTGCGGCGACATAGGGGGCTGCGGCGACATGGGCGGCTGGGGAGCGCCCGACGCCATGCCGGGCGCACCCGGAGCGCCCGGAACACCGGGTGCGCCGGGGGCGGACGGCGGCGGGGGCACGCCGGGGCCGCCCGCCGGGGGCGCGGCGAACATGGTCTGCGCCTGGTGAACGGCGCCCGCAGCGCCCGCAGGGGCGCCCGGCGGCTGCGGCGCGCCCGGGGCACCGGGCATACCGGGGGCGCTCGGGGCACCGGGCGCGCCGGGCGGGTTCTGCGTGCCCGGGGCGCCAGGAGCAGCGGGTGCGCCGGGGGCACCGGGCACACCCGGGGCGCCCGGCGGCTGCGGCGCGCCCAGGGCGCCGAGCTGACTCGGGTCGGCGAGCATCGTCGCGGCGTGGTGCACCCCGCCCGGAGGCGTACCGCCGGGCGCGTTCGGCGCACCGGGCGGACGGGGGGCGCCCGGCGGCTGCGGTGCGCCGGGGCCTTCGGGCCCCTCGGGGCCGAGCGCCGACATCAGCTGCGTCGGCACGTACCCGCCCGCGGGGCCGCCCGGCGCGCCGGGGGCCTGCGGCGGCGCAGGCGGGCTAGCCGGGCGCGCGCCCGGCGTGCCGGGAGCGCCGGGCACGCCCGGCGGAGGCGGCGGATTCACGCCCCCGCGCGCACGACGCGGCGGCGGGGCCGCCTTGCTCGTGGCGGCCTCGGCGATGTCCCCTGCGTTCGACGCGAGCGGCCGGGCCGGACCGGCCGGCGGCTGCGGAGCACCCGGGACACCGCCGGGCGGCGTCCCCTGCGGACCGCCCGGTGGAGACAGCGGAGGCGGAGGAGGCGGAGTACCCGGAGCCGACGGAGCCGCCGGAGCACCGGACGGTGCCTGCGGGTAGCCGTACGACGGCGCGGGCGGCGGTGTCGCGCCCGGCGCTCCAGCGCCCGGAGGGGGCGTGCCCGGCACGGGCGGAGGCGGCGGCGTGCTGCCCGGCGCCGCCGGGAACGCGGGCACCCCCGGCGCACCACCCTGCGGGCCACGCGCGCCCGGCACGCCGTGCCCCGCCGACGCGTTCGGATCACCGAGCGCCGGCGTCACCGCCGTCGGCGGCAACTGGCTGCCGCCCGACATCAGTGCCGTCTGGGCATCCGGCGGCGTGTCGTCGGACAGCTCGCTCAGCTGTGGCGCGAACACCGTCGCGGGCAGCGGCACCGAACGGTCCTCGCCCGCATCGGCGTTGGTATCGGTCCCGGCCCAGGGAGTCGCCCCCTCGGGCACCTCCGGCGCGCCGGGAGCCCCGTGCGCCCCTGCGCGAGCACCAGCGCCGGTCCGCGCCGCGCTGTCAGCGCCCGCCCCGGCCTCCGGCCACTCCGCACGCCCCCCGCCCGGAACCCCGGCCTGCGTCTCAGCGAGCCCCGCACCCGCCGAAGCACCGTCGGCAGCCGCGCCCGCCCCGGCACCCGTATCGGCCCCGGCACCCGCGCCGGTCCGCCGATCCGGAATCCCCAGCTTGTCCGCCGCCTCCTGCAACCACTCCGGCGGACTCAGCAAGAACGACGTCTGATTCAGATCCACCCGCGCCGGAGCGGCCGGCACCGGCGCATCGGCGACATCGGGACGGCCGTACTCCTCCTCGTACCGGCGGATCACCTCACCCACCGGCAGCGCGGGCCACAGCGTCGCCTCACCGCTGTCCCGCGCGATGACCAGCCGCTGCCCGCCCCCGTCCGAACGCGGCCCCTCCGCACGGTCCTCGCCCCACACCACGAACCCCAGCTCGAACTCCCGCACCCGCACCTCACGATGCTGATACGAGGGCACGTCACCGTTGATCCACTCCTCGCCGCGCTCCTGCACCTGCGCGAACGTCACCATGGCCCGAACCTCACTCCCCCACCGACGACACCGGCACCGCACGCGCGAAGCCGCCGTCCACCATCAGGTTCGCCACGGTCTCCAACTCCGGCGGAGAACCCGCCAGCCGCGACAGGAACACGTCGAAGTCCTCACCGCACGGCAGCAGCAACCGCTCCACCCGCTCCGCCGGCGACCACGACGGATCCACATCACGCACGTCGTCGTACGCGCAGAACCACACCGAACCGACCCGCTCGCCCTTCACCTTCACCGCGAGCAGACCACCCTGCACGAAACCGACGCTCAGATAGTCCTTCGTCAGATGATCACGCAGACACTTGTTGACGTACACCAGATCGTTGACCGCCGCCTCGTCCCGCACCGTGAAGAACGGCTGGTCGATCAGCAGCCCCAACTCCGCGTCCAGCGCCGTGCCGACCGGCGCGCACCCGCCCGCCGCCTTCAGGAACGACCGGTACGCACCCGGCAGCCGGTACCCGAGATCCTCCTCGACCCCCTGCACCTGCGACTCCGTCACCGCCACACCCGACTTCGGCAGCCCGAAGTGCGCCGGACGGGTCTCCTGCAACGGCCGCGTACCCCGCTTGTCCTGGTCGACGTTCGCCGTCGCGATCCCGCCGTGATGCCGCAGCAGCGCCTTCACCTCGACCGGCACCAGCTCCAGCCGCCGGCCACCCGCCACGTGATGCCACGTCCAGCCGTGCGGCGTCGCCACCGACGGCACCGTGTCCCACAGCTCGTGCCCCGACGCCGCCAGCGCCGCGTTCGCCGACACATAGTCGGTCAACCGCAACTCGTCGACACCGAAACCCTCCGGAGGCTCGGCGATCTCCGCCACCGCCCGCGCATAGGGCGAGAAGTCCGGATAGCCACGCTCGTCCACCCGCACCCCCCTCGGATGACGGGCCGCCCGGACCGGATCCGGAAAGTGCACGACCTGCCCGGCATAGGCCGCGTTCGGCGGCGCGGCTTGCCCCCCGGCCTGGCGGCCGGGAGGTGCCCCCAGCCCGAGCCGACCTGTCGTCATCGCGGTTGCCCCCTGCGGCACTCTGTACGACCCGTAGTGACCCGCCTCGGCCCACTACGCCCCGTATCGACTGTCTCGTCCGTCCCGACTTCCGTCGCGACTCCCGCCACGCATGTCACTGTCCGTCGACCGCGTGGAGAGCGGTGCCGACAGCCTATGCGGTACGCCCGCACCGGTCACCGGGCACCGGCCGGTCACCCTCCGCTTCCGTGACCAGCCGTCACAGCGCCGTGACAGCCTGCCCAAACACTGGCGTGTCGCACCGCCTCAGCTTCCGCACCCGCCACGCGATTTGGCACTCTGTGTCGTCCGGGGGGACGCTCGGGAGGGAATGACGATCATGAACGCCACGCAGACGGGACCACACTCGGCACCGCGCACGGGCACCTCGTCCGGCGACCCCCGCATCGGCTGGAGCGCCGCCGAGGCCCCGCACGCCCCCGTCCTCCGCCACCGCCGCGACGGCATACTCCCCACCGTCGCCGCCGCCCTCTCCGTCCGCGGCGCCACCCTCACCGGCACCGCCGCCCGCGGCGACCAGCCACCACCCCTGCACCCCCTCGTGCAGGACTTCCTCGACACCCTCACCAGCGCCCAGCGCGACCGCTTCACCGGCCGCTGCGCCGAGACGATCCTCATCTCCCGCCACATCACAGCCGCCGACGCCGCCCGCACCAAACGCGCCGCCCGCAAACCCATGACCAACGGCGAAGCCCGCAAAGCCCTCAAACAAGCCAAACTCACCACCCGCCGCATCCGCGAGGACGGCGACCCCCTGCACGGCAGCTTCGCCGCACCCTGCCGCGCCTGCACCGCCCTCAGCGCCCACTTCGGCGTCCGCATCGTCGACCCCACGACGACAGACCGCTGACCCCCGCACCCACCCCCGACCCATTCCCACCCAGCACTCCGGCAAGACGGCCCCCGGCCGGTCCCTGACCTCGACGAACGAAGGGCAGATGCACCCCGACCGCACCTCCACCCCCCATCCCGGCTTCGCCCGACCCGGGGGATCCCCACCACGCTTCCCCGTACCCGTCGACGCCGCCCTGCGCGCCGCAGGCTGGCAACCCGGACGCTGGGACATAAGACAAGCCGAGATCTGGGCCGACACCCTGCGCGACCACACCTCACCCGCCGGGCACCGCCACGCGGTCTTCCCGGCGGCCGTCGAAGCATGGGCCGAATTCGGCGGCCTGCACCTCACCCCCACCGGCCCCGGCCGACAACTCGCCCCCGCCACCGTCCACATCGACCCCCTGCACGGCCTCCACATGGCCCGCACCCTCGGCGACCTCGGCCGCGCCCTCGGCACCGACGTCAGCCCCCTCGGCGCCGAGACCGACACCACCGCCGTCCTCGCCATCGACGCCGCAGGCCGCGTCTACGCCCTCGACCACACCGGCGACTGGTACCTCGGCCCCGACATCGACCAAGCCCTCACCGGCCTCGTCGCAGGAATAGAACCAGTACGCCTCACCGCCGGCTGACCCCCGCACGAACAGCAGGACCGGACGCGCGCAACCGTGCCGCACCCCCGCACGACACCCCCGGCGCTACGACGCCGGAATCACCGCCGACACCCGGAACCCCCCGGCGTCCGTCGGCCCCGACACGAACACACCACCCAGCGCCACGACCCGCTCCTTCATCCCCACCAGCCCATTGCCCCCGGACGGCAGCCGCGCCGACGACGCCGACGCCGGCTCCGGGGGCGGCTCGTTCTCCACCTGCATCGCGATCTCCGCCGCCCGGTGCGCCAGCCGCACATGCGTCTTCGCCCCCGCCGCATGCTTGTGGACGTTCGTCAACGCCTCCTGCACCACGCGGTACGCCGTCTGCTCGATCTCAGCCGCGTACGACCGCTTCTCCCCCTCCACCGACAGGTCCACCACCATCCCCGCCGCCGCCGACTGCCCCAGCAACTCGTCCAGCTCCGACAGACACGGCCCCTCCCCCTCCTCCGCATCCGGCACAGCCGCCGCGGCCACCACGCCCGACACCGCCCCCACCGCCGCCAACGGCACGGGCCGCTCACGCCCCCGCACCCCGTCCCCACTGCGCAGCACGCCGAGCATCTCCCGCAACTCCGTCAGCGCCTGCCGCCCCATGTCCCCCACCAGCACGGCGTTCCGGACCGCCTTCTCCGGATCCTTGCGAGCCACCGCCTGCAACGCCGCCGCGTGCACCACCATCAGACTCACCCGGTGCGCCACCACGTCGTGCATCTCACGCGCGATCCGCGTCCGCTCCTCGTTCCGGGCCCACTCGGCCCGCTCCTCCGCCCGCTCCGCCAGCAACTGCAGCTCCCGCTCCAGGCTGTCGGCCCGCTCCCGCAAGCTCTCCATCAGCCGCCGCCGAGCCCCCACATACAGGCCCAGCAGAAGCGGCGGCGCGGTCATCCCGACAGCCGTGGTGATAGACGCGAACGGCACGAACCAGTCACCGAGATCCAGATCACCGTGCGCCATGTCCTGCCGCACCCGCACGAACATCACGATCAGCATCCCGACCAGCGACATACCGGCCAGCGACCCGATGATCCGCCGCGGCAGCTCGGAAGCGGCGAGCGTGTACAGGCCGACGATGCCCATCAAATAGCCCATCTGGGCCGGAGTGATGGCGATCGACACCAGCACCACCGCGATCGGCCACTTACGACGCACCAACAACGCCGAGCCGGCCAGCACCCCGAACACCACACCGGCCGCCGCCGGAATCCCCGCGTCCCGCGCGAACTCGATCCCCTCCGCCGCGCACTCCAGCGCGGACACCGACGCCAGACCGGCGTCCAGCGCCGCGCTGCGCCACCTGGCCCACCACCACGGCCCTCCCGCGGCCGTCGCGTGGTCTTCCCCCGTCGTGGTCATGGCTCCAGCCTAGATGCGCCCGGGTGGGGTTTTCCGTCCAGTTTCCACGACTGGCCTACACCACACCGCGTAACCGAACGGGCGCGAAACCACCCGATATCGCTCGAACTGCTGAACCGCACACCGTTCGACCGCGGAACGCCCCGTTCCGCCTGGACGGTATGCCTATGGCACACCCACAGAGCAAGTACGCGGATTTCGAGGGCCTGCGCGAGCAGGCCGTGGCGCTGCGGCGCCAGGGCTACACCCTCCGGCAGATCCGCGACGAGCTGAAGGTCTACAACAACGACATCCTCAACCAGCTGGTGAAGGGAGAACCGCCACCGAAGTGGACGAAACGCCCCCGAGCAAAGGACGACCTGCGGGCCAGGGCGCGCGAGCTGCGGCTCCCGGGCTGGACGTACGACCAGATCGAGGTGGAGCTGGGCTGCTCGAAGAGTTCGGTCTCCCTGTGGGTGCGGGATCCACCGAAGCCGGAGCCTCGCTACACACCGGAGGAGCAGCGAGCGCTCATGCAGGCCGGGCTGGCACGCCTTCGCAGCGCACAGGACGAGGAACGACAGCGAGTCAAGGAGAGCGCCGCCCGCGAGATCGGCGAACTGACCGACCGGGAGCTCTTCATGGCTGGCGTCGCGCTTTACTGGGCCGAAGGCCAGAAGAGCAAATCGTACAGCCGTCGCGAAGCCGTGCTCTTCGTCAACAGCGATCCTCAAGTGATCCAGGTCCACCTGGCCTGGCTCGACCTGCTGGGTGTGAAGCGGGAGCGCCTGCGGTTCCGCGTGATGATCCACGAGACAGCCGACGTGGCAGGCTCCGAGCGATACTGGGCCGACCTCGTCGGTATCGCCCCCTCCGCCCTCCAGCCGTCGACCCTCAAGAAGCACAACCCCAAGACCGTCCGCAAGAACACCGGCGACGACTATCACGGCTGCCTCGTCATCCGAGTTCTACAGGGAGCCGAGTTGTACCGTCGCATTGAGGGCTGGTGGTACGGCATAGTAGGAGCTGTCCTTCCGGGCGATCTTTCGAACCGGACATAAGGGCATTCCCGGGTCGTCTAAGGGCAGGACAGCGTCTTTTGGTGTCGCTTATGGGGGTTCGAGTCCTCCCCCGGGAGCCCAACTGAGAGTGGGCCCTGACCGCTGCCAGACAGCACCGTCAGGGCCCACTCTCATGTCCTCCGTGAAACGCCCCGGTATCCTGCGGATGTCCCCACCCGTCCACAGCCGAAGGGCAACTCCGTGAGCGCCATCCGCCCGGCAGCCGTCGTCGTTCTCGCAGCGGGTGAGGGCACCCGTATGAAATCGGCCACACCGAAAGTCCTGCACGAGATCTGCGGCCGGTCCCTGGTGGGTCATGTGCTCGCCGCGGCGCGGGAGTTGGAGCCCGAGAACCTGGTCGTCGTGGTCGGGCACGCGCGTGAGCAGGTCACCGCGCACCTCGCCGAGGTCGACCCGGGTGTGCGGACGGCCGTGCAGGCGGAGCAGAACGGCACCGGGCACGCCGTGCGCATCGCGCTGGAGGAGCTCGGCGGGTCGGTCGACGGGACGGTCGTCGTGGTCTGCGGTGACACCCCGCTGCTGACCGGTGGGACGCTGGGGCGGCTGGCGGCCACGCATTCCGCCGACGGCAACGCGGTCACCGTGCTGACCGCCGAGGTGCCCGACGCCACGGGTTACGGCCGGATCGTGCGGGACGACGCCGGGGCCGTGACCGAGATCGTCGAGCACAAGGACGCCTCGGAGGCGCAGCGGGAGATCCGGGAGATCAATTCCGGTGTGTTCGCTTTCGACGGGCAGTTGCTGGCCGACGCGTTGAAGAAGCTGCGTACGGACAACAGTCAGGGCGAGGAGTACCTGACGGACGTGCTGGGGATCCTGCGTGAGGCGGGTCACCGGGTGGGTGCCTCGGTCGCCGGTGACCATCGGGAGATCGCCGGGATCAACAACCGGGTGCAGTTGGCGCAGGCCCGGCGGATTCTGAACGACCGGCTGCTGACGGAGGCGATGCTGGCCGGCGTGAGCGTGATCGATCCGGCGACGACGTGGGTGGACGTGACGGTGACGTTCGAGCAGGACGCCGTCGTTCATCCGGGGACGCAGTTGCAGGGTGCGACGCATCTGGGCGAGGGCGCCGAGGTGGGGCCGAACAGCCGTCTGAGGGACACGCTGGTGGGTGCCGGCGCCCGGGTCGACAACACGGTGGCGAACGGTGCGGAGGTGGGCCCTGGGGCGAGTGTGGGGCCGTACGCGTATCTGCGGCCCGGTACGCGGCTGGGTGCCAAGGGGAAGATCGGTACGTACGTGGAGACGAAGAACGCCTCCATCGGGGAGGGCACGAAGATTCCCCATCTGTCCTACGTCGGTGACGCGACCATCGGTGAGTACTCGAACATCGGGGCGGCCAGCGTCTTCGTGAATTATGACGGACAGGACAAACACCACACGGTCGTCGGGTCGCATTGCCGTACGGGTTCGGACAACATGTTTGTGGCACCTGTCACGGTCGGGGACGGCGCGTACACCGCGGCGGGCTCGGTGATCACGAAGGATGTGCCGCCCGGTTCGCTGGCCGTAGCCCGCGGCCAGCAAAGGAATATCGAGGGTTGGGTGGCTCGTAAGCGTCCGGGGAGCGCGGCGGCGAAGGCGGCCGAGGCGGCTTCGCGGCTCCACGGTGACGAGGACTGACCGGAAACAGGTGCGTGAAACACGGCGTACCGTGATAAGTGCAACCCGCACCCCCACCAGCTGAGACGGCCCGTCGTGCCCAGCGGCGCGGCGTCGTCAGCCGGCTGACACCTCTGAGGAGACAGTGCTGTGACCGGGATCAAGACGACCGGCGAGAAGAAGTTGATGTTCTTCTCCGGCCGCGCCCACCCCGAGCTTGCCGAGGAGGTCGCCCAGCAGTTGGGGGTCGGGGTCGTCCCGACGAAGGCCTTCGACTTCGCGAACGGCGAGATCTACGTCCGCTACCAGGAGTCGGCGCGTGGTGCGGACTGCTTCCTGATCCAGAGCCACACGGCTCCGATCAACAAGTGGATCATGGAGCAGCTGATCATGATCGACGCGCTGAAGCGTGCGTCGGCGCGTTCGATCACGGTGATCGTGCCGTTCTACGGTTACGCGCGGCAGGACAAGAAGCACCGGGGCCGTGAGCCGATCTCGGCGCGGCTGATCGCGGATCTGATGAAGACGGCGGGTGCTGATCGCATCCTGACGGTGGATCTGCACACGGACCAGATCCAGGGGTTCTTCGACGGTCCGGTCGATCACCTCTTCGCGCTGCCGCTGCTCGCGGACTACGTGGGGGCGAAGGTCGACAAGAACAAGCTGACGGTGGTGTCGCCGGACGCCGGCCGGGTGCGGGTGGCGGACCGCTGGTGCGACCGGCTGGGTGCGCCGCTGGCGATCGTGCACAAGCGGCGCGACAAGGACGTGGCGAACCAGGTGACCGTCCACGAGGTCGTGGGTGAGGTCAAGGGCCGGGTCTGTGTGCTGGTCGACGACATGATCGACACGGGTGGCACGATCTGTGCGGCGGCGGACGCGTTGTTCGCGCATGGTGCGGAGGATGTCATCGTGACGGCGACGCATGGTGTGCTGTCGGGCCCGGCGAGCGACCGGTTGAAGAACTCGCGGGTGAGTGAGTTCGTGTTCACGAACACGCTGCCGACGCCGAGTGAGCTGAACCGGGAGCTGGACAAGATCACGGTGCTGTCGATCGCGCCGACCATCGCGTCGGCGGTGCGTGAGGTGTTCGAGGACGGTTCGGTGACGAGCCTGTTCGACGAGCAGTGAGCGAGCGGTGAGTGGGCGTTGAGCGGGCGGCGAGTGCTGCCGTAGCGCCTGCATGATCGATTTTTCGGCGGCCTCCCCGGCCGAGTAGACTGCTGCAGTTGCTCGGCGAGGGAGGCCGCACTCTTTGGGTGCGGTGGTCCGTTATCGACGCGCTCTTCGTAGCAGGCCGTTCGTGGCCGGGTGACCACGTCCGTTCCGTTTTCTACGAGGAGTGATGACATGTCCGAGGTGAAGCTCGCCGTCGAGACGCGCACCGAGTTCGGCAAGGGTGCCGCGCGCCGTATCCGCCGTGACAAGAAGGTTCCGGGTGTGCTGTACGGGCACGGTTCGGAGCCGGTGCACCTGACGCTTCCGGGTCACGACCTGCTGCTGGCGCTGCGTACGCCGAACGTGCTGATCTCCCTCGACATCGACGGCAAGTCGACCGAGCTGGCGATCCCGAAGTCGGTGCAGCGTGACCCGCTGAAGGGCTTCCTGGAGCACGTCGACCTGCTGCTGGTCAAGCGTGGCGAGAAGGTCACGGTGGAGATCCCGGTGCACACCGAGGGCGAGCTGGCTCCGGGCGGCAACCTGCTGGAGCACGTGCTGAACGCGCTGCCGGTCGAGGCCGAGGCGACGCACATCCCCGAGTCGGTCACGGTGTCGGTGGAGGGTCTGGAGGCCGGCGCCTCGGTGCTGGCCAAGGACATCACCCTGCCGTCAGGCGTGAAGCTGGCCGTGGACGAGGACGCCGTCGTCCTTCAGGTGCTCGCCGCGCAGGCCGAGGAGGCCGGTGAGGGCGAGGAGGCCGGCGAAGAGGCTTCCGCCGAGGCCTGATCGTCGCCCCGCATCGTTTCGTCAGCCGCTGTTCCCGCCGGGGGCAGCGGCTGGCGCGTATCCAAGGAGACATGGACGTGAGCACGCCCGCCAATGCCCCCTGGCTCGTCGTGGGGCTGGGCAATCCGGGACCGGAGTACGCGATGAACCGGCACAACGTCGGGTTCATGGTGGCCGATCTGCTGGCCGAGCGGATCGGGGGGAAGTTCAAGCGGGCCGGCAAGGCGCAGGCGCAGGTGGTGGAGGGGCGGATCGGGCCGCCGGGGCCGGGCAGCCGTCGGGTGGTCCTGGCGAAGCCGATGTCGTTCATGAACCTGTCGGGCGGTCCGGTCAACGCGCTGCGTGATTTCTACAAGGTGCCGGTCGCCAATGTCGTCGCGGTTCATGACGAGCTGGACATCGACTACGGCACGCTCCGTCTCAAGCTGGGCGGTGGTGACAACGGGCACAACGGGCTGAAGTCGATGACCAAGGCGATGGGTGCGGACTATCACCGGGTGCGGTTCGGGATCGGCCGGCCGCCGGGGCGGATGCAGGTCGCGGACTTCGTGCTGAAGGACTTCTCGTCGGCGGAGCGCAAGGAGCTGGACTACTTCGTGGACCGGGCGGCGGATGCGGTGGAGTGTCTGGTGATCGACGGTCTGGAGCGGGCGCAGAGCACCTACAACTCCTGATGTGCGGCTTTCGCGCCCGGGCCGAGTTGACCGGGCGTGGGGGTATGGCCAATGATCCCGGCCATGCCGGCCACAGCCACCACTTCTCGTCAGGCCTCGTTCGCCGTCGTCCGGTTCGGGCGGTTCGCGGTCATGGGGTCGATCGCCGTACTGATCCTGGTCGCGGGCGTGTGGGCGTCGTGGGGGAGCGCCCAGTACGTGATGCTCACCAAGGGGCGGGAGCGCGGGACGGTCGTGGTGACCCGGTGCGGGGCGGACACGTGCACGGGTCCGTACACGCCGCTGTCCGCGGGGTCGCAGGCGCGCGGCCGGGTGGTCATCGACAGGACGGTGGCGGTGCGCAAGGGCGGGCGGTACACGGTGGTGATCAAGCCCGGCGGGGACGAGGTGGTGCGGTCCGGGACGGCGGGGGTGCTGTACGCGTGGGTGCCGTTCGCCGGGGCGCTGCTGCTGGCGTCGGTGGTGGTGGCCGGGGGGCTGCGCCGGACGCGGCTGGCGTGGGTGCTGGCGGGGTCGGGGCTGGCGCTGCTGACGGCGGCTTTCGCGACGATGTGATGCACCGGGCGCCGCGCGGGTCCGCGGAGGGGCGCTGCGAGTGTTGCCGGTTCGTGCTTGACCCGGTGCGAGTCGCGGCCGGATGCTGAGCCGCCCCCTCCACATCTTCCCGTTCAGTCACTCGAAGATGGACCTGTCTCATGCGTACCCTCTCTCGCGCCGGCGCCCTGTCCGCCGTCGCTGCGGCCGCGTTGCTGTGCTCGCCGGCCGTCGCCCACGCCGCCGTTCCGGGCGACAACGGAACCGTGAAGATCCACGACGCGAAGACCGGCGAGGAACTTCCCCGCAACGAACCGCACGTCTGTTCCTTCTACCTGGACGCCTTCGGTTTCGACGGTGTCCAGGAGGTCGACTGGCACATCGACGCCTGGGCGCCGTCGGCCGGGGCCAAGGGCGAGACCGTGAAGTCCGGCGCCATCACGCTGGACGGCGAGGGGCACGGCCGTACGGACGACATGTCGCTGCCGGACGGGCACTACAAGCTGTTCTGGAACTTCGAGGGGGAGAAGGGCGCCGCGAAGCAGAAGGTGTTCTGGGCGGACTGCGAGGACTCCCAGGGCGGCGGCTCGACGCCGTCGGCTTCCGCTTCCGATTCCGCGTCCGCGTCCGCGTCTTCGTCCGCCTCGGCGTCGGCTTCGGCGTCGGCGTCGGAGTCGGCCGGGTCCTCCGCGTCCCCGGGCCCGTCGGGCTCCGCGAGTGAGCCGGCGGCCCCGTCCGCCTCGTCGTCGCCGTCGGCGGCCGGGGGCGCTTCCGGGGATCTCGCCGAGACCGGCAACGGCGTCCCGGTCGGCCTGCTGGCCGGCCTGTCGGCCGTGCTGCTGGCCGCGGGCGGCTTCCTGGTGTTCCGCCGGCGCCGGATCTGAGTCCGTACACGGGGGTGCCCCCGTGCTCCGTACGATCCGTACGAGCGCGGGGGCACCCTTGTGTGTGCGGGCGGGGGTCAGCCGGTGTTGCGCAGGCCCGCGGCGACGCCGTTGACCGTCAGCAGCAGCGCGCGGGACAGCAGCGGGTCGGGCTGTTCGCCCGCGGCCGCGGCGTCGCGCTGACGCTTCAGGAGGGTCACCTGGAGGTAGGAGATGGGGTCCAGGTAGGCGTCGCGGATGGCGAAGGTCTGCTTGAGCACCGGGGTGGCGTCCAGCAGTTCCCGTTCGCCGGTCACCTTCAGCACCTCGGCGACGGTCAGTTCGTGCTCGGCGCGGATGGTGTCGAAGACGTGCCTGAGTTCCTCGGGGACGAGGGTCTCGACGTAGTGCGCGGCGATGCGCAGGTCGGTCTTGGCGAGGGTCATCTCGACGTTGGAGATGAAGTTGCGGAAGAAGTGCCAGCGTTCGTGCATCTCGTCGAGGACGGTGTCGAGGCCTGCCTCGCGCAGCGCCTTCAGGCCGGAGCCGACGCCGAACCAGCCGGGGACGATCTGGCGGGACTGGGTCCAGCCGAAGACCCACGGGATGGCGCGCAGTCCGTCGAGCGAGACACCGGAGCCGGGGCGGCGGGAGGGCCGGGAGCCCAGGTGCAGGTCGGCGAGCTGGTCCACGGGCGTCGACGCGAGGAAGTACGTCGGCAGGTCCGGGTCCTCGACGAGGGCGCGGTAGGCGGCGTGGGCGGCGTCGGAGACGACGTCCATGGCGGCGTCCCAGCGGGCGAGGGCCTCGTCGGACTGGCGGGGGGCGGTGTGCAGGGCGGAGGCCTGGAGGGTGGCGGCGACCGTCAGTTCCAGGTTCTCCCGGGCCAGCGACGGGATGAGGTACTTGTCGGAGATGACCTCGCCCTGCTCGGTCACCTTGATCTCGCCCTCGAGGGTGCCCCAGGGCTGGGCGAGGATGGCGTCGTGGGAGGGGCCGCCGCCGCGGCCGACGGTGCCGCCGCGGCCGTGGAAGAGGCGCAGGCGGACGCCGTAGCGGTGGGCGACGTCGCGCAGGCGGCGCTGGGCGCGGTGGATCTCCCACTGGCTGGTGGTGATGCCGCCGAACTTGGAGGAGTCGGAGTAGCCGAGCATGACCTCCTGGACGTCCCCGCGCAGCGCGACCAGGCGCCGGTAGGAGGGGTCGGAGAGCATGTCCTCCAGGATGGTGTCGGCGGCCTTCAGCTCGTCGGTGGTCTCCAGCAGCGGGACGATGCCGATCTTCGCCCAGCCGGCGTGCAGGTCGATCAGGCCGGCCTCGCGGGCGAGCACGGTGGCCGCGAAGACGTCGTCGGCGCCCTGGCACATGGAGATGATGTACGACTCGATGACCTCGGGTCCGAAGACCTCCAGGGCCCGCCTGACGGTCTGGAAGACGCCGAGGGTCTTCTCGCCGGCCGCGTCGACGGGTGCCGGGGTGGGGGCGAGGGGCCGGCGGGAGCGCAGTTCCTTGGCGAGGAGCTTGGCCCGGTATTCGCGGGGCATGTCGGCGTAGCGCCAGGACTCTTCGCCGAGCCGGTCGAAGAGCTGGCCGAGGGCGTGGTGGTGGGCGTCGGCGTGCTCGCGCACGTCCATGGTGGCGAGCTGCAGGCCGAAGGCGGCGAGGGTGCGGATGGTGCGGTTGAGGCGGCCGGCGGCGAAGAGGTCGCCGCGGTGGGCGCGCAGGGAGTTCTGCACGACGGTGAGGTCCTGCAGCAGTTGGCCGGTGCCGAGGTAGTCGCGGCCGGGCTCGTGCGGGGTGCCCTTGGCCAGGCGCTGCTTGGTGTTCTCCAGCTTCTGCCGGATGCAGGTGGCCTTGAGCCGGTAGGGCTCCTCGGCGTTCAGGCGCTTGTAGCGGGGGCTGATCTCGGGCAGCCGGTCGAGGTCGTCCTGGAGGGAGGAGAGCAGTTCGTCGGTGGCGCCGGTGTAGCGGATGGAGTTGGAGAGGAAGCTGCGCAGTTCGTCGATCATCTCCAGGGCGTCGTTGATGCCGTGTTCGTGCTGGAGGATGAGGACGTCCCAGGTGACCTGGGGGGTCACGTTGGGGTTGCCGTCGCGGTCGCCGCCGATCCAGGTGCCGAAGGTGAGGGGGCGGGTGTCGTCCGGGAGCTTGACGCCGACGCGTTCCAGTTCGGCGGTCAGGTCCTCGAGGACGTCGCCGACGGCGCCGGCGTGGAGTTCGTCGAGGTAGTAGATGGCGTTGCGGGCCTCGTCGGCGGGCTCGGGGCGGACCACGCGCAGTTCGTCGGTCTGCCAGACGAGGTCGATGTTCTCGGCCAGCCGGGTGTCGTGGCGGCGGCGGTCGGCCTCGATGACGGGGGTCTCCAGGAGCGCGGCGATGCGCCGGAGCTTGTTGAGGACCGACCGGCGGGCGGCCTCGGTGGGGTGGGCGGTGAACACCGGGCGGACGTTGAGGTGTCTGACCGTCTGGCGCAGGTGCTCGGGGTCGGCGTCCTTGAGGCGGTCGGCGGTGCGGGCGAGCAGCCCGCCCTCGGCGGCCCGCCTGGCGCGCAGCTCGCGGCCGCGGTGGACCTGCTCGGTGACGTTGGCGAGGTGGAAGTAGGTGGAGAAGGCGCGGACCAGCTTGGCCGCGGTCTCCAGTTCGATGCCACGCAGCAGTTCGGCGGCGGCCTCGCCGTCCTCACGGGTGAGGCGGCGGACGTTCTCGACGAGTTCCAGCAGTTCGGGGCCCTCCTGCCTCACGAGGGTCTCGCCGAGGAGGTCGCCGAGCCGCCGGATGTCGGCGCGCAGCTCGCTGCTGGTCGTCGGGGTCTGGTCGTCGGCACTGCTCACAGGTGCGGCTCCTTGCAGTGTTGAAGCTCGTCTGGAGGGGAACCCGGCCGCCGGACCGGTGCGGCGCCGCCGCTTACGGCCCGGACATCGGGGAAGAAAACAGAGCGGACCGCGCTGTCCGACCGACTCCAAGGATAGGTGTCCGCGCGGACGCGCAGACTGTCGGGCTCTTGCCGCCCGGCGGGCCACTGCCATACTTACGATGCCGTAGGTTACGGAACCGTAGGAAGCACGGCGCGGTTGCCGCGATCCGGCATCTGCCTTATTCCACGACCCCACAGGGGACGCGCATGACCTCAAGCTCCGACGTGATCGAAGACTCGCAGAAGGCGACCGGTACCGCTCCGCCGCCGTCCGCCAGCCTGGGCACCCTGGGTGGCGAGCAGAAGCGCTCGATCGAGCAGATCACGCTGCTGCTCTTCATCACCGTCCCGTTCCTCGCGCTGGTGGCCGCGGTGCCGCTGGCCTGGGGCTGGGGGGTGAGCTGGCTGGACCTCGGCCTGCTGGTCTTCTTCTACTTCCTGGGCTGCCACGGCATCACGATCGGGTTCCACCGCTACTTCACGCACGGTTCCTTCAAGGCCAGGCGGCCGCTGCGGATCGCGCTGGCGATCATGGGTTCGCTGGCCGTCGAGGGGCCGCTGGTGCGCTGGGTGGCCGACCACCGCAGACACCACAGGTTCTCGGACGCCGAGGGTGATCCGCACTCGCCGTGGCGTTTCGGGGAGACGATCCCGGCGCTGATCAAGGGTCTGTGGTGGGCTCACATCGGCTGGATGTTCGACGAGGAGCAGACGCCGCAGGACAAGTACGCGCCGGATCTGATCAAGGACCGGACGATCCGGGCGATCTCCCGTCAGTTCGTCCTGTGGACGGCGGTGTCGCTGCTGCTGCCGCCGCTGATCGGCGGTCTGGTGACGATGTCCTGGTGGGGCGCGTTCACGGCGTTCTTCTGGGGGTCCCTCGTCCGGGTGGCTCTGCTGCACCACGTGACCTGGTCGATCAACTCGATCTGCCATGCGGTGGGCAAGCGTCCGTTCAAGTCGCGCGACCGTTCGGGCAACGTGTGGTGGCTGGCGGTGCTGTCGTGCGGCGAGTCGTGGCACAACCTGCACCACGCCGACCCGACGTCGGCCCGCCACGGGGTGATGCGCGGCCAGGTGGACTCCTCGGCGCGTTTCATCCGCATCTTCGAGGCGCTCGGCTGGGCCTACGACGTGCGCTGGCCGTCACGCTCGCGTATCGATTCCCGCCGTAACGGCGGCGAAGGCGGCTCCCGGCAGCGGGAGGAAGCCGCCGAGGCGGCATGATTGACGCCGTGGCGACCGACTCCAGCAGTACCCCGAGCCAGGACAAGCAGCGCCGAGTGCGCCGCACCCGCATGACCGGTGCGGAGCGCCGCCAGCAGCTGCTGGAGATCGGTCGCACCCTCTTCGCCGCGAAGGGCTTCGAGGGCACGTCGGTGGAGGAGATCGCGGCGAAGGCCGGGGTGTCCAAGCCGGTGGTGTACGAGCACTTCGGCGGCAAGGAGGGGCTGTACGCGGTGGTGGTGGACCGCGAGATGCGGCGGCTGCTGGACATGGTGACCAGTTCGCTGACCGCCGGGCACCCCCGCGAGCTGTGCGAGCAGGCGGCGTTCGCGCTGCTGGACTACATCGAGGAGTACACGGACGGTTTCCGCATCCTGGTGCGGGACTCGCCGATCCCGCAGTCGACGGGGTCGTTCGCGTCGCTGATCTCCGACATCGCCACCCAGGTGGAGGACATCCTGGGCCGCGAGTTCAAGAGCCGCGGCTTCGACCCCAAGCTGGCCCCGCTGTACGCGCAGGCGCTGGTGGGCATGGTCGCGCTGACCGGCCAGTGGTGGCTGGACGTGCGCCGCCCGAAGAAGGCGGAGGTCGCCGCCCACCTGGTGAATCTGGCCTGGCACGGGCTGGACGGGCTGGAGCCGAAGCCTCGGCTGATCGGGCACCGCAAGAGCTGACCCTGAGCCCTGCCCGTCCCCGGCGTCACTGGTACGAGCCCCGCCCGTCCCCGGCGTCACCGGTACGCGCGCATGTGCGCGGGCGTGCGCATGTGCGCGGGCGTGCGCATGTGCGCGGGCGTGCGCGCACGCACTGCGCGGGTGCCGCCCAGTGCGTGCGCTCGGTTCGTGGGTTGTGTTACGGGGTCGTTGGGTTGCGGGGTCAGCCGCGTTCGTGGGTCGGGTTGCGGGGTCCGCCGCGCGTACGCGCGTGCGGGCCGCTCAGTGCTTGAAGACGTCCTTCGCCTTCTCCTTCGCCTGGCGGGCGTCGCCCTTCGACTGACCGCCCTTGCCCTCGGCGGTCAGGGCGTCGTCGCCGGTGGCGCGGCCCACGGCTTCCTTGGCCTTGCCCTTGGCCTGTTCGGCCTTTGCCTTCGCCTTCTGTTCCTTCGCCACGTTTCATCACTCCCCGTCGCATCCGACAGTGCTGTCAGCACGGCGGGTAACCGGTGCAGCCACGGGCAAACCCCGGTCAGCGCTCCGGCTCCAGGAACTCCAGCCGGTTGCCGACGGGGTCCTCGGAGTAGAAGCGCCGGTGTCCGGGCAGGTCCTCGTCCCACCGCACCGGGGCTCCCCCGGCCTTCAGCCGGGCGGCGTAGGTCTCGATGCCGGTCACCCGCAGCCCCGGGTGCGCCTTCCTTGCGGGCCGGAAGTCCTCCTCGACGCCGAAATGGAGCCGCACCCGCCCCGCCTGGAACCAGCAGCCTCCGCGGGCAGCCAGGACGGGCGGCTTGGGGATCTCCGTCATCCCGAGGACACCGGCGTAGTACGCGCGCAGCCGGTCCTCCGAGCCGGGCGGGGCGGCGAGCTGGACGTGGTCGACGGCGGTGAGCATCAGGCCTCCTTGTGGGCGACGGCGAAGACGCGGCGGAAGGGGAAGGGGGTGCCGTGGGCGGTGGCCGGGTAGGCGGCGCGCAGGGCGGCCCGGTACTCGTCGAGGAACGCCTGCCGGTCCCGCGGGTGGTCGGCCAGCGCGGTCAGGACCGGCCGCAGTCCCGTCCCCTGCACCCAGTCCAGTACGGGGTCGTCGCCGGTGAGCAGATGGAGGTACGTGGTCTCCCACACGTCGGCGGTGCAGCCGAGGCCGGTGAGGCGTTCCAGGTAGGCCCGGGGGGTGAGGACGGCGTCGGCGTGGCGCAGGGTGCCGGCGAGGCGGTCGGCGAAACGGGGTGAGCGGGCGAGTTCGCGCATCAGGCGGTGGCTGGGGGCGTCGAAGTTGCCGGGGACCTGGAAGGCGAGGGTGCCGCCGGGCCGCAGCCCGGAGATCCACTCCGCGAACCGCTCGGCGTGGCCCGGTACCCACTGCAGGGTGGCGTTGCTGATGATCAGGTCGTGCGGTTCGGCCGGTGTCCACGTCGCCACGTCGGCGTGGACGAAGTCGAGGCGGCCGCCGCCCGCGGTGGGGCCGGCGTGCTCGGCGCGGGCCCGGTCGAGCATCTCGGGCGAGTTGTCGTAGCCGGTGATGCGGGCGGCGGGCCAGCGCGCGGCGAGCAGGGCGGTGACGTTGCCGGGGCCGCAGCCGAGGTCGGCAATGCGGGGCGGCCCGGCGTACGGCTCCGCGGGCGGTGGCGCGGGCAGGCCGGGGACGCGGGCGAGGAGGTCGGCGAAGGGGCGGGCGCGGTGGCCGGCGTGGCGCAGGTACCGGTCGGGGTCCCAGACGGGGGCGGCGGGCATGGTCGGCCTCCTCGGCGTACCGGACGGACCTCCAGCCTCGCCCCCAAATTACCTCGATGTCAAGAAGCTCGACATCAAGAGACTTCACATCGACACAACCACTACACTGATCGTCATGGAGGACGAGGTCGATCGGCTGGTCGCAGCATGGCGCCGGGAGCGCCCGGACCTCGACGTGGAACCGCTCGAGGTGCTCAGCCGGGTGAGCAGGCTGGCCCGGCACCTGGACCGGGCGCGCCGGCTGGCGTTCGCCGAGCACAGTCTGGAGCCCTGGGAGTTCGACGTGCTCACGGCGCTCAGGCGCGCGGGGGCGCCCTACCAGCTCTCCCCCGGCCAGTTGCTGACGCAGACCCTGGTCACCTCGGGCACGATGACCAACCGCATCGACCGGCTGGCCAAGAAGGGCCTGGTGGAGCGGCTGCCGGACCCGAGCGACCGCCGGGGCGTGCTGGTCCGGCTGACCGCCGAGGGCCGGGACCGCGCGGACCAGGCGCTGGCTGGCCTGCTGGAGCAGGAGCGCTCGATCCTCGCCGAGCTGTCCCGTGCCCAGCGCGGTGAACTGGCGGCCCTGCTACGCCAGCTGACCGCCCCGTTCGACAACATCCCCGGTTAGGGCCTGCCCCAGGTCGGCCGGGCCGACGCCGGCGCGGCGGGCGAGCGCGACCGCGGCGAGGGTGGAGTGGACGCCCAGTTTGCCGAGGACGTTCTGCATGTGGGTGCGGACCGTGTGCGGGGAGAGGAACAGCCGCTCGGCGACGGCCTTGCGGCCGAGCCCCGCGACCATGCAGCGCAGCACCTCCCGCTCCCGCGGGGTGAGGGATTCCACCAGCCGTTCGCTCTCGGTGCGGTGTTTGCGCGCGGCCGTCAGTTCCCGCAGGACGCCGGTGAGCAGGGCGGGCGGGAGGTGGGTCTCGTCGCGCAGTACGCCCCGGATGACGGTCAGCAGCCGGGAGAGGGAGCAGTCCTTGGCCACCCAGCCGGAGGCGCCGGCCTGCAGGGCGAGGGCGGCCCGCCGGGGATCGTCCTTCTCGGCGAGGACGACGATCCGGATGCCCGGCTGCGCGGTGCGCACCCCCGCGACCAGCGAGAGCCCGTCGACGTGTCCGTCCTCGCCCACCTCCTGCACAGGCACGGCGGGCCGGACGCCCGGCACGCCGCCTCCCAGGTCGGCGTCGACGAGCAGCACGTCGAAGCGGCGGCCGTCGGCGGCCGCCCGCTCCAGGCAGCGCAGCGCGGCGGGGCCGCTGCCGGCGGCGGAGACGTCGACGTCGGGCTCGGCGGCCAGTGCGGCGGCGAGCGACTCGGCGAAGATGCGGTGGTCGTCGACGACCAGGACTCGGATGCGAACCACGTAACCCCCTTCCCCAGGCTCCCGTGGAGCAGGGGATTCCCCATCGTCGGGAGACGGCACGGGCGCGGGTACGCCGCCCGAAGCGCGATGGCTCCGCACGGCCGCCGCCATGCGGAGACTGCTACCCCCACTTCGGGTGTCGTACCCGGCTTTCTCGCCCCCCTGAGCGGCGCCGGCCCCCACCGGCGCTGTCCATCAGGGTACGGACGGGGGCCGGGAGCGGAAGGTTATTTGCAGAACTGGCCGTCCGGCGCGTTTATGGTGAGCCGCATGTTCCGTCTCGAGACAGAAGTCGACAAGGCCCGGCGTGATCTTCTGCGGGTGCGGTTGCGGGACGCCAACACCGCGGCCTCTCCGGTGTTGCGGGCCCTGCGCGGAAGCCCGGACGAGCGTGAACGTCCCCTGCACGTGTGGGCGTCGGACGAGGCGGGGGACCTGGCCGGAGGGCTGGTGGGGCACACCTGGGCGAGCTGGCTGCACGTGACGTACCTGTGGGTGGACGAGCGGCACCGGGGCGCGGGGCTCGGCGGGCGGCTGCTGGCCGAGGCGGAGCGCGTCGCCGCGCGGGAGCGCGGATGCCGGTCCGCGCGCCTGGAGACCTGGGACTTCCAGGCGCCCGGCTTCTACCGCAAGCAGGGTTACGAGGTGGTGTGCGTGATCCCCGGCTATCCGCCGGGGATCACGGAGTACACCCTGACCAAGCGGCTCGGCTGAGCCGGTGCGCCCCAGCCGGGCGTAACCGAGCCGGTGCGCCCCGGCCGGGCTCAGCCGAGCCTGCGCGCCCCGGCCGCGGGCACCGCCTCGAAGACCCGGGGCGCGGTGAAGGACGCGGCGGCGAAGGCCTCCTCGACCGCCTTGGTGATCGTCTCCACGTCAGCGGCCTCCGCCAGCACGATCGCCGAGCCGCCGAAGCCGCCGCCGGTCATCCGGGCGCCCAGCGCGCCGGCGGCCAGGGCGGAGTCCACGGCGAGGTCCAGTTCCGGGCAGGAGATGCGGAAGTCGTCGCGCAGCGAGGCGTGGCCCTCGACGAGCACCGGGCCGATCGCGCGGGTGTCGCCGGACTTCAGCAGCGACACCACCCGCTCGACGCGCTCGTCCTCGGTGACGACGTGGCGGACCAGGCGGCGGACCTCCTCGTCGTCGATGCGGGCCAGCGCCGCATCGAGCCCGGCGTACGGCACGTCCCGCAGGGCGTCGACGCCCAGCAGCGCGGCGCCCTTCTCGCAGCCCGCGCGGCGCTTGCCGTACTCGCCCTCGCTGTGGGAGTGCTTGACCCGGGTGTCGACCACCAGCAGGCGCATCCCCTCGGCCGCCAGGTCGAAGGGGATCTGCCGCTGGGAGAGGTCGCGGGTGTCGAGGAACAGCGCGCGGCCCTCCTCGCAGCACGCCGACGCCGTCTGGTCCATGATCCCGGTGGGGGCGCCGACGTAGACGTTCTCGGCGCGCTGGCACAGGCGGGCCAGCTGCCAGCGCTGCAGGCCGAGCCCGTACAGGTCGTTCAGGGCGAGTGCGACGACGACCTCCAGGGCCGCCGACGACGACAGGCCCGCGCCGACCGGGACGGATGAGGCGAGGTGGATGTCGGCGCCGGTCACCGGGTGGCCGGCCTCCCGCAGGGCCCAGACGACGCCTGCCGGGTACGCGGTCCAGGCGCGGTCGGTGCCCGGCACGAGGTCGTCCGGCCGCAGTTCGGTGACGCCGCCCTCGACGTCCGCCGAGTGCAGGCGCAGGACGCCGTCCGTGCGGCGGGAGGCCGCCGCGACGGCGGTGTGCGGCAGCGCGAAGGGCATCACGAAGCCGTCGTTGTAGTCGGTGTGCTCACCGATCAGGTTGACCCGGCCCGGCGCCGACCAGATGCCCTCGGGCGCCGTCCCGTACAGCGCCGCGAACGCGTCGGCGACCTGCTGCTGTGCCCCCACTACTGCTCCCTTGCGATGTGCTGCGCGAACTCCCACGCGTCCGCGATGATCCCCGCGAGGTCCGCGCGGGACGGGTTCCAGCCCAGTTTCTCGCGGGCGGTCCGCGCCGAGGCCACCAGGACCGCCGGGTCGCCGCCGCGGCGCGGGGCCACGACCTCCGGGATCGGGTGGCCGGTGACCTGGCGGACGGTCTCGACGACCTCGCGGACGGAGAAGCCGTTGCCGTTGCCGAGGTTGCAGATGAGGTGCTCGCCGGGGGTGGCGGCCTTCAGCGCCAGCAGGTGGGCGTCCGCCAGGTCGGCGACGTGGATGTAGTCGCGGACGCAGGTGCCGTCCGGGGTGGGGTAGTCGTCGCCGTAGACGGAGATCGCCTCGCGCCTGCCCTGCGCGACCTGCAGCACCAGCGGGATGAGGTGCGACTCGGGGTCGTGCCGCTCGCCGTACTGCCCGTAGGCGCCCGCGACGTTGAAGTAGCGCAGTGACACCGCGCCCAGGCCGTGGGCCGCCGCCTCACCGGTGATCATGTGGTCGACGGCGAGCTTGGTGGCGCCGTAGGGGTTGGTCGGCGAGGTGGGCGCCGACTCGACGATCGGGACCTCCGCCGGCTCGCCGTAGGTGGCCGCCGTGGAGGAGAAGACGAGCGTGCGCACGTCCGCCTCGCGCATGGCGGCCAGCAGCGCCATGGTGCCGCCGACGTTGTTGGCCCAGTACTTCTCGGGCTTCGCCACCGACTCGCCGACCTGGGAGAAGGCGGCGAAGTGCAGGACCGCGTCGAAGGATGCGTCCAGCCACTTGGCGGCGTCCCGGATGTCGCCCTCGACGAAGCCGGCGCCGGCCGGCACGCCCTCGCGGAAGCCGGTCGAGAGGTTGTCGAGGACGACGACCTCGTGGCCCGCCTCCAGCAGATGCTGGGCGACCACGCTGCCCACGTACCCCGCACCGCCCGTGACCAGGTACTTGCCGCTCATGAACTCGCTACCTCCCGCAGTCGCTCGGCCGCGCGCTCCGGCGGCACGTCGTTGATGAACACGCTCATGCCGGACTCGGAACCCGCGAGGAACTTCAGCTTGCCGGACGTACGGCGGATGGTGAAAAGCTCGAGGTGCAGCGCGAAGTCGTCCCTGCTCACCCCGTCGAACTCGTCCAGCGTGCCGAACGGCGCCTGGTGCCAGGCGGCGATGTACGGCGTCGGAGGCTCACCCTCGCCGAAGATCCGGTCGAAGCGCCTCAAGAGTTCCAGGTAGACCTTGGGGAACTCTGTGCGCGCCGCCTCGTCGAGGGCGAGCAGGTCGGGCACCCGGCGCCGCGGGTAGAGGTGGACCTCGTACGGCCAGTGCGCCGCGTACGGCACGAAGGCCACCCAGTGTTCACCCTCGAGGACGACCCGCTCACCGGCGAGTTCACGCTCCAGGATGACGTCGAACAGGTTCTCCCCGACGGTCGCCTCCTTGTGCGCGGCCACCTGGCCCAGCATCAGCGAGGTGCGCGGGGTGACGAACGGGTAGGCGTAGATCTGCCCGTGCGGGTGACCCAGCGTCACGCCGATCTCGGCACCCCGGTTCTCGAAGCAGAAGACCTGTCGGACGGAGGGCAGATGGGACAGTTCCGACGTCCGGTCGGTCCAGGCGTCGAGGACCAGCGCCGCCTGCTGTTCGGTCAGGTCGGCGAAGGACGCGTCGTGGTCGGACGTGAAGCAGACGACCTCGCAGCGGCCGGAGTCGCCGGCCAGCGACGGGAAACGGTTCTCGAAGACCACGACGTCGTACGACGAGTCCGGGATCTCGCTGAGGCGCTCGCCGTGCGACGGGCACAGCGGGCACTCGTCGGCGGGCGGGTGGTAGGTGCGGCCCTGGCGGTGGGAAGCGACGGCGACCGAGTCGCCGAGCAGCGGGTCGCGGCGGATCTCGGAGGTCGTGACGGTCCGCTCCAGCGGGCGCCGGTCGACCGCGTCCCGCACGGTGTCGTCGCGCAGGTCGTAGTAGACGAGCTCCCGACCGTCGGCCAGCCGGGTCGAGGTCTTCTTCACTGCGACTCCACTCAATCTTCAAACAGAAACGAACACATCGAAACACAATGCACCAGCGGCGTCAACATCACAATCAAACAAAGGGCACCAACGGAAATGTTCAGACAGTGAACACAGAGGCGTAGGTTCCGCACCGGATCAGTTCGCGCAACGAAGCGAGTTCTTATGCAAACCCCCACACATGCGGCCACCGACCTGGCCGCGGTGCTACGACTCCCGACGAACGCACTCGACTACACGATCCTCGGCATCTACTTCGCCGTCGTCCTGGGCATCGGCTTCGCCGCACGCCAGTCGGTGAGGACGAGCCTCGACTTCTTCCTCTCCGGCCGCTCACTGCCCGCCTGGATCACCGGTCTGGCCTTCGTCTCCGCCAACCTCGGCGCCACCGAGATCCTCGGCATGGCCGCCAACAGCGCGCAGTACGGCGCCTACACCGTGCACTGGTACTGGATCGGCGCCATCCCGGCCATGGTCTTCCTCGGCCTGGTGATGATGCCCTTCTACTACGGCTCCAAGGTGCGCTCGGTCCCCGAGTTCCTGCTGCTGCGCTTCGACAAGTGGGCGCACCTGCTGAGTTCGGCCCTGTTCGCCTTCGCCGCCGTGCTGATCGCCGGCGTGAACCTGTACTCACTGGCGATCATCGTGGAGGCCCTGCTCGGCTGGCCGCAGTGGGTGGCGATCGTGGTCGCCGGCTTCTTCGTGCTGGCGTACATCACCCTCGGCGGCCTGTCGTCCGCGATCTACAACGAGGTGCTGCAGTTCTTCGTCATCCTCGCCGCGCTCATCCCGATCGTCGTGCTGGGCCTGAGGAAGGTCGGCGGCTGGGGCGGCCTGACGGACAAGCTCACGGCGAGCCACGGCGAGGATTTCGTCACCGCCTGGGGCGGCACCGGCATCGGCAGCTCCAACCCGCTGGGCGCCAACTGGCTGACCATCGTGCTCGGCCTCGGCTTCGTGCTCTCCTTCGGTTACTGGACGACCAACTTCGCCGAGGTGCAGCGCGCCCTGTCCGCGAAGAACCTCTCCGCGGCCCAGCGCACCCCGCTGATCGCCGCGTTCCCCAAGATCTTCATCGTGTTCCTGGTCATGATCCCGGGCCTGGTCGCCGCCGTGCTGCTGCCCGGCATCGGCACCTCCGGCTCGGACTACCAGTACAACCACGCGATCCCGTACCTGATGAAGGAACTGCTGCCCAACGGTGTGCTCGGCATCGCGGTGACCGGCCTCGTCGCCGCCTTCATGGCGGGCATGGCGGCCAACGTGTCGTCCTTCAACACGGTGTTCACCAACGACATCTGGGGGCGGTACGTCGTCCGGGGCCGCGAGGACGGCTACTACGTGAAGTTCGGCCGGCTCATCACCGCGATCGGTGTGCTGGCCTCGATCGGGACGGCGTTCCTGGCGTCGTCGTTCTCGAACATCATGAGCTACCTGCAGACGCTGTTCTCCTTCTTCAACGTGCCGATGTTCGTCGTCTTCGTCGTCGGCATGTTCTGGAAGCGCGCGTCCATGAAGTCCGGCTTCTGGGGCCTGCTGGCCGGCACGACGGCCGCGATGGTCAACTACTTCGTCCTGTACAAGCAGGACGTCATCAGCATCCCCACCGACCAGGGCGCCAACTTCGTCTCGGCGATCGCGGGCTTCGTCGCCGGCGCGGTGGTCATGGTCGCCGTGTCCCTGTTCACCGAGCCGAAGCCGCAGGAGGAGCTGCAGGGCCTGGTCTACGGCACCCGGTCCCCCGGCATGGCCGAGCCGCCCGCCGCCGGCGACGACGCCTGGTACCGCAGGCCGGCCCTGCTGGGCTGGAGCGCCGTGATCCTCGCCGCCGCCTGCTACATCCCGTTCTCGATCTGACGCGGGCCTGCCGACAAGGGAGTCTGAGACCATGAACGAACACTCCGGACCATCCGATCAGTCCGGTCAGCCCGGTCAGCCCGGTTACTCCGGTTACTCCGGTTACTCCGAGAAGGACGTCCAGCGGGAGGTCTCCGACCTGGAGGCCAAGTCCGCCACCGCGGCCCGCATCTTCGACCTCCGCCGCATCATCGGCGGCCTCTTCGTGCTCTACGGCGTCATCGTCACGATCACCGGCCTGACGGACTCCGCCGCCGAGATCGACAAGGCGCAGGGCGTCAACATCAACCTGTGGACCGGGCTGGGGATGCTGCTGCTGGGCATCTTCTTCCTGGCCTGGCTGAAGCTGCGCCCGACGCCCCCGCCGACCCCGCCGACCCCGGAAACCGAGACCGCGCCGGGGCCGCGGGACGAGCCGGACGCACCGGCGAGCTGACGACGGCGGGGCGGGGCGCGGCGGCGGGGCGGGGCGGGGCGGGGCGCGGCGGCGGGGCGGGGCGCGGCGGCGGGGCGGGGTCCGCTCGGGGGCGTCCTGCTCAGGGCTGCCGGTCCCACCGCGCCCGGGACGGTGGCTGGGCCGGAGTCCCCTTCAAGCGCCCGGCGGCGGCCCCGTCGGTGTGCCGCGAACCGCGCGGCGACGGCCGGGACGGTTCCCCGCTGTCAGGAGTCCGACGGGCGCGGTTCGCGAGGGAGCGGGCCCGCCCTGTCCAGCAGCCCGGTCCGGGCCGCCAGGGCCGCCGCTTCCAGGCGGGAGCCGACGCCCAGTTTCATCAGGACGCGCTGGACGTGGGTGCGGGCGGTAGACGGGGCGATGCCCATACCGGCCGCGATCAGCCGGGTGTCCTCCCCGTCGGCGACCCTGACCAGGACCTCGACCTCCCTCGGGGTGAGCATCTGCAGCAGGCGCTGGCCCTCGTCGTCGGGCTGTGCCGCCGGGTTCAGCAGCTCGCTGAAGGCGCCCTGGAGCAACTGCGGGGCCACCGCCGCCTCACCCGCCCTGGCCTTCATGATCGCCCGCTCGACACCCTCGATGCGCTCGTCGTGCCGTACGTAGCCGGAGGCGCCCGCGGCGAAGGCCGCCGCGATGCCGCGCGGGCTGGGTACCGGGCCCAGCACCAGGACGGCGACCTGCGGCCGCTCCCGCTTGATCTTCACCACCGGGTCGAAGACGCCCGGTTCCGCCGGAGTCGCCGTGCCCAGCAGGCACACCTCCGGCGCACGGCTGATCACCAGTTCCGCCGCGCCCGCGGCGGGCGCCGCCGCGGCGAGCACCCGGTGTCCCCGCAGCTTCAGCGCCGAGGCCAGCGCCTCGGCGAGCAGTCGGTGGTCGTCGACCACCATCAGCCGCACACCCATCGAGCAAACCCCCCAGTCCCCCCAGTGGTTCCCACCGACGCCCCACTATGGATGCCCACCGGACCACTGGTCCGCACGGACAGAAGCCCCCTCCCGGCTCCCCCCGCTTCTCATGCCCCCGGAAGCTACACGCTTGTTCGACGTTGCGCTCCCCCTACCGGCGAGAAGTGCCCCGGATCAGCGGAATTTCTCGTTCTCCGGGTTTTCACGGGTCCTGGGCGGTAAGCGCGACGGCCCCGTCCCCTCGAACAGGGATTCCCTGAACGGGGGCGGGGCCGCCGGGGCGTGCGACGGGCTGGGCCGACGGGTCAGCCGCCGGTGCCGAAGGCGAGCGCCAGGTACTCCTTGTCCTCCGCACTCGACGGCTTGTCCGCGTAGATCGCGGACAAGTACAGGCGGCCCTGCGAGTAGATGATCTCGGAGTAGTCCGGGGACATGCTGGTCTCCGCGTCCCGCACCGACTCCGTCGCCGGGTTCTCCAGGAGCTTGGTCTGCTTGAGGGAGTCCCCGTCGATGCTGACGATCTGGCCGCCCTTGTCGTACGGCGGCCGCTTGTACGCGATCAGGTTGCTGCCGTCCATGCGCAGCGGGGTGATGGTGTAGCCGTCGCCGGAGTCGGCCCGCCCGCCGGTCATCCTGCCGGTTGACAGGTCGAAGGCGACGATCTCGTTGGCCCGCCCGTACGTCCCGGAGGTGTCGGCCTCCTCGGTGGGCACGTAGAGCCGGTCGGCGCCGACGGCGAGTCCGGTGCAGTACTCGATCTTCGTTATGCCGTCGCAGCGGGCCGCGTACTGGTCGCCCGGCGCCGAGATCCGGGTGCGCAGCTCGCCGGTCTTGTTGTCGATGGAGAAGAAGTCGGAGATGCCGCTGCCGTCGCCCGCGCTGTCGCCGACGTCGGCGGCCACGACCAGCGGGTCGGTCGACACGACGGCGGCGTACTCGATGCCGTCGGTCATCTTGTACTCCGAGATCACCTTCCCGGACTTCGGGTCGATGGTCTGGATGTGCAGCTGCCGCTGGTCGTACGAGCCGCACTTGCGCACCGCGACCAGCTTCGGCCCGCCGCCGTACCCGGCGTCGTAGCAACTGTCGGTCGCCTTCGGGGCCCACAGCGTCTTGCCGTCGGAGATGTTGAACGCCGCACCGCCGCTGGTGCTGCCCACCGCGACCGTCTCCGCGCTGACCGTGACGTTGTCCAGGCTGATCAGGCGGTCACCGGACTTGACCGTCTTGGTCCACAGCTTTTTGCCCGCGTTCAGGTCGAGCGCCGCGACCTGGCTGCAGCCGTGCGACGGCTCCGCCTTGGTGGGCATCGCCGGCTCGTACACGATCGCCGTCAGGCCGGTGTCGGTGGTGTGCGGGCTGGCCTGGCACACCGGGCCGGGCAGCTTGATCGTCCACAGCTTGGTGCCCTTGGCCGGGTCGTAGCCGTCGATCTCGGCGACGCCGCTCTTGACGTACGCCTTGCCGGTGAGCCACGAGCCGGAGACGACGACGCTGCTGTCGCCCTTGACCTGGGGCGCCGGGATCTGGAAGAGGACCTGGGCGCTCGGGTCGGACGGCACCTTCTCCTCGCCGCCGGAGGCCGTGCCCCCGGTGTCGCCCTTGTCGTCCTTCCCGTCCTTGCCGCCGGTGCCGCCGCTGGAGCTGGCGGTGTCGTCCTTCTTGCCGTCGTCCTTGCCGGACGAGTACCAGATGCCGCCGCCGATGATCAGCGCGATCGCTGCGACGGCCGCGACGATGATCAGCACCTGCGGGTTGGGCTTCCGCCCGCCGGCCGACCCTCCCACCTGCGGGTACATCGGCACAGTCGCCTGCGGATAGCCGTAGCCGGGCTGCTGGCCGTACGGGTTCGGCTGCTGGCCGTAGGGATTTGGCTGCTGGCCGTACGGGTTCGGCTGCTGGCCCGGGTAGCCGTAGCCCGGCGGCGCCTGCGGGGTCGGGGTGGTGGGTGGCTGCTGGGGCTGCTGGGGCTGCTGGGGCTGCTGGGGCTGCTGGGGCTGCTGGGGCTGCTGCGGGTAGCCGTAGCCCGGCTGCGGCTGCTGCGGCTGCGGCTGCGGCTGCGGGGGCTGCGGCTGGTCCTGGGGCGGGCCGAAGCCGCCCTGCTGCGGGGGCTGGTTGGGCGGCGGAGGCGGCGGCTGGGTCATGACGCGGGTACCTCGGGAACGGGGGTGGCGGACGGCGGGCGGAGATGCGGCGGAAGGGTCACTTGCCGAAGGCGGTCACTTGCCGAAGGCGAGCATCAACTTCTCCTTCGCCTCGTCGTTGCCGGTCAGCCGGGTCGAGGAGAGGTAGAAGCGCCCGTCCACCCAGTCGAAGGCCTTCGAGTAGAAGCCGTTCTCGATCTCGGCGGTGCTCTGCGGGTTCTGCAGCAGCTTGACCGGCTTGTGGCCGGAGCCGCTCGTCGGGATCGCCACGACCTGGCCGCCCGCGTCGTAGGACGGCTCCACGTACGCGATGAGCTTGCCGCCCTCGACCTTCATCGGCAGCATCGACTCGTCCGCCGGGGACTTGACGCGCCACTTCTCCTTGCCGTTCGCGAGGTTTATCGCCACCACCTCGTTCGCCCCGGTGGTCGCCTCCGTGGGCAGGTACAGGGTGTTGCCGTCGACGGCCACGCCCTGGCAGCCCTGCAGGTCACGCTGGAGGATGGCCCAGCCGCACTCGGGGGCGAAGTCCTCGTCGAAGCCCACCTGCGAGCGGAACTTGCCGCTGGAGGTGAAGGCGGCGATGTTCCATGCCTTCTTGTCCTTGTTCGTGCTGTAGACGACCAGCGGGTCGAGGGAGTACGTGCGCGCGATCGTCCAGCCCTTGTCGAACTTCTGCGTCCACTTCGCCTTGCCCGTCGCCGGGTCGAGCTCCTGGATCTCGTCGTGCTCGTTCGACCCGGTGGCGTCGCAGGACGCGACGGAGATCAGCTTGCTGCCGCCGGCGAAGGCGGTCGGGAAGCAGGACTCGCCGTACTTCGTCTTCTCGTACAGCTTCTTGCCGGTCGCGAGGTCGTAGGCCACCCCGGACTGCGAGCGGCCCACCATCAGCGTGTTCCCGGTGATGGACATGCTGATGGTGATCGCGCTGTCGAACAGCGCGCCGTCGCCGATCTTGGTGCTCCAGCCCTTCTCGCCGGTGTTCAGGTCGAGTTGCTGGAGCTGGTTGCACTTGGCGCGGTCGCTGGTGCCGCTCTCGTACGCCACGACGACCTTGTCGTCGGCCGACTTCTGCGGGGTGACGGCGCAGACCTTCTGCGGCAGGGTGATCGGGTCCCAGGCGGGGTTGCCGTCGCCGACGTTGTACGCGGAGACCTGCTTGTAGGCCGCCTTCACCGCCGCCTTGTCGGTGATCCACATGCCGGGGGCGTCGGCGCCGGAGCCGGGCGCGTCCGGGGCCTCCTTGTACCAGAGCACCTTCGCCTCACCGGCCTGGCGGCCGGCGTTGAAGTTCTCCGGGTCCGCACCGCCGTCGCCGCTGCCGTCACCGGGGTTGACCGGGGCGGAGGCGGACGCGGATGCCTTGGGGTCGTCGCTCTTCCGGGCGACCGGCTTGCCGTCGCCGTCGTCGCCCCCGCTGGTGACGGCGAAGACGGTGCCGCCGATCACGGCCAGCGCGGCCACCGCCGCGGCGACGACGAGGGCGGGCCTGCCCTTGAAGGGGTTGCCGGAGCCGGAGCCGGGCGGCGGGGTGCCGGGCGCGCCAGGGTATTGCGGCTGCGGGTAGCCGTAACCGGGCTGCTGGCCGTACGGCCCCGGCTGCTGCGGCTGACCGTACGGGCCGGACTGGCCGGACTGCCCGTACGGGCCCTGCGCGTACGGGCCCTGCGCGTACGGGCCGGGCTGCGGCTGGCCGTAGGGACCGGCGGGCTGCTGGCCGTACGGGCCGGGCTGCTGCGGAGGTTGGGGGGCCTGGGGGGCTTGGGGGGCCTGGGGGTAGCCATAGCCGGGCTGGGGCGGGCCGGACGGCGGGGTCTGCGGGGGCGGCGGGGTCTGCGGAGCCCCGAAGCCGCCCTGCGGCTGCTGCGGCGGCTGGTCCTGCGGTGCTCCGAAACCGCCGGGCTGCGGCGGCTGGTTGGGCGGCTGAGTCATCAGCGCCTCTCCCCCTCGTTCACTGATTTTTAGCCAGGCCCTGCGGCACATGACGGACCCAGAGTGATACTCAGACAGTTCTCAGACGGCCCTTTGTATCACCCGGCACCGACAGCGAAGGGGGCCGTGTCCTCCCCTGTTCCCAAGGGAGGACCGGCCCGTGATGCCCTCGTTACGCGCCTTCACGGCCCCTTCACGCGGCGCGCGCGGCACGTTCGCGTGGGGTCCCGGTGCGGCGCGGACTTCTAGGCGTCTTCGGCCAGTTCCAGCCAGCGCAGCTCCAGCTCCTCGCGCTGGCCGGCCAGGTCCCGCAACTCCGCGTCGAGTTCGGCGACCTTTCCGAAGTCGGTCGCGTGCTCGGCGATCTGGGCGTGCAGCTTGCTCTCGCGCTCGGAGACCTTGTCCAACTGCCGCTCGATCTTCTGCAGTTCCTTCTTCGCCGCCCGCTGATCGGCGGCGCTCCGCTGGGGGGCTCCGGCGTCGTCGGCGGGCTTCTCGGCGACCGGCGCCGAGGCGGCTGCCGCCTCCTCCATGCGGTGGCGGCGCTCCAGGTACTCGTCGATGCCGCGCGGCAGCATCCGCAGCGTCGCGTCGCCGAGCAGCGCGAACACCCGGTCCGTGGTGCGCTCGATGAAGAACCGGTCGTGCGAGATGACGATCATCGAGCCGGGCCAGCCGTCGAGGACGTCCTCCAGCTGGTTGAGCGTCTCGATGTCGAGGTCGTTGGTGGGCTCGTCGAGGAAGAGGACGTTGGGCTCGTCCATGAGCAGGCGGAGCAGCTGCAGGCGGCGGCGTTCACCGCCGGACAGGTCGCCGACGGGCGTCCACTGCTTCTCCTTGTTGAAGCCGAACGTCTCGCACAGCTGCCCGGCCGTCATCTCCCGTCCCTTGCCGAGGTCGACGCGCTCGCGCACCCGCTGCACGGCCTCCAGCACGCGCAGGTTCGGGTCGAGTTCGCCCACCTCCTGCGAGAGGTAGGCGAGCTTGACGGTCTTGCCGACGGCGATCCGGCCGCCCGCGGGCTGCGCCTCGCCCTCCGTCCGCGCCGCTTCGGCCATCGCCCGCAGCAGGGAGGTCTTCCCGGCGCCGTTGACGCCGACCAGGCCGATGCGGTCGCCGGGTCCGAGCTGCCAGGTGACGTGCTTGAGCAGCACCTTCGGGCCGGCCTGCACGGTGACGTCCTCGAGGTCGAAGACCGTCTTGCCGAGCCGCGAGGAGGCGAACTTCATCAGCTCGCTGCTGTCACGCGGCGGCGGTACGTCCTTGATGAGCTCGTTGGCCGCCTCGACCCGGAAGCGGGGCTTGGAGGTGCGGGCGGGCGCGCCGCGCCGCAGCCAGGCCAGCTCCTTGCGGACCAGGTTCTGCCGCTTGACCTCCTCGGTCGCGGCGATGCGCTCGCGCTCGGCGCGCGCGAAGACGTAGTCGGAGTAGCCGCCCTCGTACTCGTACACGGTCCCGCGCTGCACGTCCCACATGCGCGTGCAGACCTGGTCGAGGAACCAGCGGTCGTGGGTGACGCACACGAGGGCGGAACGCCGCTCGCGCAGGTGTCGCGCCAGCCATGCGATGCCCTCGACGTCGAGGTGGTTCGTCGGCTCGTCCAGGACGATCAGGTCCTGCTCGTCGATGAGCAGCTTGGCGAGCGCGATACGGCGTCGCTCGCCGCCGGAGAGCGGGCCGATGACGGTGTCCAGTCCCTGCGGGAACCCCGGCAGGTCGAGGCCGCCGAACAGTCCCGTCAGCACGTCCCGGATCTTCGCGTTCCCGGCCCACTCGTGGTCGGCCAGGTCCCGGATGACCTCGTGGCGGACGGTGGCGGCCGGGTCGAGGGAGTCGTGCTGGGTCAGCACGCCGAGCCGGAGCCCGCCGGAGTGCGTGACCCTTCCGGTGTCGGTCTCCTCCAGCTTGGCCAGCATCCGGATCAGGGTGGTCTTGCCGTCGCCGTTGCGGCCGACGACACCGATGCGGTCCCCTTCGGAGACGCCGAGGGAGACGCCGTCGAGGAGGGCACGGGTGCCGTACACCTTGCTGACGTTCTCGACATTGACCAGGTTGACGGCCATTTCTCTCCTGCCCGGGGGGATCGGTCAGCCTCCCAGCGTAATGTGCGCCGGCCGGTGGGCGGTCGCAGCGGTCACTGCACTGCCCTGGGCACCGTCCGGCGCACGACTTGACTCCACGCCCGGCGCCCACGACTCCGCGCGTCACGCCAGGCGTGCACTGCTCCGCTTCACGCCAGGCGTGCGCTGCCTCGCCTCACGCCTGGCGCGCACCACTCCGCCTCACACCCGGCGCGCATACTTCGTCCCGCGCCCAGCGCGCACCACTTCGCCTCGCGCTCGGCACCCGGCGCCCGGCGTCCGCGACTCCGTGTCACGCCTGGCGCGTGCTGCTCCGCTTCACGCCCAGGCGTGCGCTGCCTCGCCCCAAGCCAGGCGTGCACCACCCCGCCTCGCGCCCGGCACGCACGCTTCGTCCCGCGCCCGGCGTCCGCTACTTCGCTTCGCGCCGGGCCTGCGCCTTCACTCCCGCGCCGGGCGGGACGGCGTTCGTCAGGCGCCGGCGTGCACGCTCTCGTCGCGCGCCGCGCCGAGCACCGTAGCGCCGGGCGCCGGTCCCGACGCCGTACGCACCGTTCGGCACGTGCCCGATGCGTGCAGGGCCTGGGCCACCGCGGCCGCCGACCGCGGGTCGCGGGCGAGGAACGCCGTGGTCGGGCCCGAGCCCGAGACCAGCGCGGCCAGCGCGCCCGCGGCGCGGCCGGCCGCGAGGGTGGCGGCGAGTTCGGGGAAGAGCGAGAGGGCGGCGGGCTGCAGGTCGTTGGAGACGGCGGCGGCGAGCGCGTCGGGGTCGCCCGTCGCGAGGGCGTCGAGCAATTCCCGGGAGGCGACCGGGGCGGGGATCTCGACGCCCTCCCCCAGCCGGTCGAACTCGCGGAAGACGGCCGGCGTCGACAGCCCGCGCGCGGCCATCGCGAACACCCAGTGGAAGGTGCCGCCGACCTCGAGGAGCTCCAGTTTCTCGCCCCGCCCGGTACCGAGCGCCGCGCCGCCGACCAGGCTGAACGGCACGTCGCTGCCCAGCTCGGCGCAGATGTCGAGGAGTTCCTCGCGCGAGGCGCCAGTGCCCCAGAGCGCGTCGCACGCCGCCAGCGCGCCCGCGCCGTCCGCGCTGCCGCCCGCCATGCCGCCGGCCACCGGGATGTCCTTGGCGATGTGGATGTGCACGTCGGGACGGAGCCCGTACCGCGCGGCGAGCGCCTCGGCCGCGCGTGCCGCCAGGTTCGTGCGGTCGAGGGGGACCTGGTCGGCGTCCGGGCCCTCGCAGGTGACGCGGAGTTCCTCGGCCGGGGTGACCGTGACCTCGTCGTACAGACCGACCGCGAGGAAGACGTTGGCCAGGTCGTGGTACCCGTCGGGGCGGGCGGCGCCCACCGCGAGCTGGACGTTGACCTTGGCGGGCACGCGTACGGTGACGCTCACTGCTGACCGGGCTCCTTGTTGTCGGCGGGCTGAGCTGGGCGGACTCGGCGGACTGGGCGGGCTGAGCCGAGCGGACCCGGCGGGCTGGGCCGGGCGAATCCGGCGGCCGGGGCCGGGGCCGGGCGGCGGGTCATGCGGGCCGGCGGTGCTCGGCGATGCGCGCGAACTCCTCGACGGCCAGGGCCTCTCCGCGCGCCTGCGGCGACACCCCGGCGGCGACCAGGGCCGCCTCGGCGGCGGCGGCCGATCCGGCCCACCCGGCGAGCGCGGCCCGCAGCGTCTTGCGCCGCTGGGCGAACGCGGCGTCGACGACGGCGAACACCTCGGCCTTCGAGGCGGTGGTCCTGACCGGCTCGGCGCGGCGGACGAGCGAGACCAGTCCGCTGTCGACGTTCGGAGCGGGCCAGAAGACGTTGCGGCCGATGGCACCGGCCCGCTTGACGTCGGCGTACCAGTTGGCCTTGACGGACGGGACGCCGTAGACCTTGGAGCCGGGGGCGGCGGCGAGGCGGTCGGCGACCTCCGCCTGGACCATGACGAGGGTGCGCTCGATGCTCCGGAAGGTGTCGAGCATGTGCAGCAGGACGGGGACGGCGACGTTGTACGGGAGGTTCGCGACCAGCGCGGTCGGCGGCGGGCCCGGCAGTTCGGTCACGTGCATCGCGTCGGAGTGGACCAGCGCGAAGCGGTCGGCGCGCTGCGGCATGCGGGCCGCGACGGTGGCGGGCAGGGCGGCGGCCAGCACATCGTCGATCTCGACGGCGGTGACGCGGTCGGCGGCTTCCAGCAGCGCGAGGGTGAGGGAGCCGAGCCCCGGGCCGACCTCCACCACCACGTCGTCCGGGCGGACCTCGGCGGTGCGGACGATGCGGCGGACCGTGTTCGCGTCGATCACGAAGTTCTGGCCGCGCTGCTTGGTGGGGCGCACTCCGAGGGCGGCCGCCAGTTCGCGGACGTCGGCGGGGCCCAGGAGGGCGTCGGGGGTGGGGCTGCTCACGGCGACAAGGGTACGGGGCGCCGGAGCGGCCCCGCTCACCCGTGCGCCCGCGCCCGCGCCCCACGGTGCGGCCCGAGGCACCGGGGGCCCGGGGCACGGGACACGGGGCACGGGGCACGGGCGCCCCGGCTACGCGGGGTCGCACACCGTAGGCGCGTACCCGAACGCGCGCGCGGTGTTCGCCGCGAGTGCCGTGGCCAGCGCGTCCTCGTCGATGCCGCGCACGGCGGCCATGGCGCGCACGGTGACCGGCACGAGATATGGGGCGTTGGGGCGGCCGCGGTAGGGCGCCGGCGTCAGGAAGGGCGCGTCCGTCTCCACCAGCAGCAGTTCGAGGGGGGCCACCGCCAGGGCGTCCCGCAGGTGCTGGGCGTTCTTGAAGGTGACGTTGCCGGCGAAGGACATGAAGTACCCGGCGGCGGCGCACACCTCGGCCATCTCGGCGTCCCCGGAGTAGCAGTGGAACACCGTCCGCTCCGGCGCGCCCTCCTCCTTCAGCACGCGCAGCACGTCGGCGTGGGCGTCGCGGTCGTGGATGACGAGGGCCTTGCCGTGCCGTTTGGCGATCTCGATGTGGGCGCGGAAGGAGCGCTCCTGGGCCTCCTTGCCCTCGGGCCCGGTGCGGAAGTAGTCGAGCCCGGTCTCGCCGACGCCCTTGACCTGCGGCAACGCGGCCAGCCGGTCGATCTCGGCGAGGGCCTCGTCGAGGCCGGCGTTCCCACCCGGCTCCCGCGCTCCCTGCCTGGACCAGCCGTCGGGGTCGCCGTGCACGATGCGCGGAGCCTCGTTGGGGTGCAGGGCGACGGCCGCGTGTACGGCGTCGTACGCGGCGGCCGTCTCGGCGGCCCACTGCGAGCCGCGTACGTCGCACCCCACCTGGACGACCGTCGTCACGCCCACCGAGGCGGCCTTCGCGAGGGCCTCCTCCACCGTGCCGGACTGCATGTCGAGGTGGGTGTGGGAGTCGGCGACCGGCACCCGGAGGGGTTCCGGGAGCGGAGGCGCCGCGTGCTTGTCGCGGGAACCGGAGGCGTTCGAAGGCATGCCCCGATCCTACGGAAGGGGCATGCCGCCTCAGCGGGTGATCAGCTCGCCCTGCGGTGGAAGGGGTGCAGGAGATCGGACAGCTGCCAGTGACGACGTTCCCCGGCCCCCGCGCCCCCCGCGGCCGCCACGGCCTCGGCGGCCCGTGCCGCCGCCACGGATGCCTGCGCGGCCTGCGCGGTCTCCGCGACCGGCACCCGCGGCGCCTCCACCGGCCCGGCCTGCGGCACCGTACGGTGCCGGTGCACCGCGTCGCGCACCGAGGAGACCTGGCCGGCCCGCATGATCCGGACGACGTGGCTGTCGCAGTTGAAGCACGTCGGCCTGCTCAACGGCGACGGCACGACCTCGCCGTCGGCCACGTACATGACGAACTCCTGGCCGTCGGCGTCGGTGTGGTGCTCTATCTCGTACGACTGCTCCCAGCCCTGCCCGCAGCGCATGCAGGCGAAGGAATAGGACTCGTGCACGACGGCGGTCGCCGCGCGGCGGAAACCGGTCTGCCCTGCGATCTCGCTCATGCCAGCTCCTCTGGTCCGCTGGACACAGGGACGGGTGCGTCCCTGCCACCAGTGGACGCTTCTACCGGCGCGAATGCATCAGGCCTGCCGAGTGTTGGATCCGATTTGGACACTGCTTGCCGAAACGGTCCCGCTCGCCCGGTCTGGCTTTCCCTCCACGATAGCCCTTTTGCCTGCCCGTGGGGCGCCCGCTCAGTAGAGATGCGCCCTGCTCAGAGGGGGTACGGAAGGTCTCAGGGGGCACTCTGGGAAGCCGCGTTCTTCGCCGCCACAACGGCGTCGAAGACCTCCCGTTTGGGCAGCCCGGCCTCCGCCGCCACCGCCGCGATGGCCTCCTTGCGCCGCTCCCCCGCCTCCTCCCGCACCCGCACCCGGCGCACCAGCTCCGCGGCGTCGAGTTCCCCGGGCGCCTGCTCCGGAGCGCCCTCGACGACGACGGTGATCTCGCCCCGCACGCCCTCGGCAGCCCAGGCGGCGAGCTCCCCCAGACCGCCGCGCCTGACCTCCTCGTACGTCTTGGTCAGCTCCCGGCAGACGGCGGCCCGGCGCTCGGCGCCGAAGACCTCCGCCATGGCGGCGAGGGTGTCGTCGAGCCGGTGCGGGGCCTCGAAGTAGACGAGCGTGCGCCGTTCCCCGGCCACCTCGCGCAGCCGCGTGAGCCGCTCGCCGGCCTTGCGCGGCAGGAACCCCTCGAAGCAGAACCGGTCGACGGGCAGCCCGGACAGGGCGAGCGCGGTGAGCACGGCGGACGGGCCGGGCACGGCGGTGACCCGGACGTCCTTCTCGACGGCCGCCGCGACCAGCCGGTAGCCGGGGTCGGACACCGACGGCATGCCGGCGTCGGTCACCAGCAGCACGCGCGCGCCGTTCACCAGTTCCTCGACCAGCTCGGGGGTGCGGGCGGACTCGTTGCCCTCGAAGTACGACACCACCCGCCCCCTGGGGGTGACGCCCAGCGCGTGCGTCAGCCGCCGCAGCCGCCGGGTGTCCTCGGCGGCGACGACGTCGGCCGCCGCGAGTTCCTGCGCGAGCCGGGGCGGCGCGTCCGCGACGTCACCGATGGGGGTACCGGCCAAGACAAGGGTTCCAGTCACGCCCCCATCCTCCCAGTGCCCCGCCGGACGGGACGCATCCGCACCGGTACCGGCCATGCACGGGACTCACACAGCGCGGTTCCCTACGATGGCGCGGTGACCAGTACCGCGTCCTCCACGGACACCCGGCAGGGCCAGTCCCCGCACGACCCGCGGCCGTCGTGGCAGCAGCGGCTGCGCCGCTTCGGCTACCGGGCGGGGCCCGGAGACGGCGACGTGCGCGAGCGTCTGGTGCCCCCGTACGCCGAGCCCGCCCCGCGCCTGTGGCAGGTCCTCGGTGTGCCCCCGACGCTCGCCGACCGGTTCACGCGCTGGTCGGGCTGGGGCGGCCCGCTGCTGGTCACGCTGTTCGCGGGCCTGATGCGCTTCTGGAACCTGGGCAGCCCGAAGGCGGTGATATTCGACGAGACGTACTACGCCAAGGACGCCTGGGCGCTCGTCCACCGCGGCTACGAGGTCAACTGGGACAAGCTGGGCAAGAACGCCAACGACCTGATCCTGGCGAAGAACGGGCACGTCACGATCCCGTCGGACGCGGCGTACGTGGTGCATCCGCCGGTCGGCAAGTACGTCATCGGGCTGGGCGAGCTGATCTTCGGGTTCGACCCGTTCGGCTGGCGGTTCATGACCGCGCTGCTGGGGACGCTGTCGGTGCTGATGCTGTGCCGCATCGGGCGCCGGCTGTTCCGCTCCACCTTCCTCGGCTGCCTCGCGGGCGCGCTGATGGCCGTGGACGGGCTGCACTTCGTGATGAGCCGCACCTCGCTGCTCGACGGGGTGCTGATGTTCTTCGTGCTGGCCGCGTTCGGCTGCCTGCTGATCGACCGCGACACGGCGCGCGCGAAGCTCGCCGCCGCGCTCCCGGTGGGCCCCGACGGCCGGGTCCGCCCGGACGCGGACGTGGCGGGAAGCCTGAGCATGCTGTGGCGGCCGTGGCGCTGGCTGGCCGGCCTGATGCTGGGCCTGGCCATCGGCACCAAGTGGAACGGCCTGTACGTCATGGTGGCGTTCTGCGTGATGAGCGTGCTGTGGGACGTCGGCTCCCGCAGGGTGGCCGGCGCCCGCCACCCGCACACGGCGGTGCTCAAGCACGACGTGGGCCTGGCCTTCCTCGCCACGGTGCCGGTCGCGCTGGTGACGTACCTGGTCTCGTGGACCGGCTGGATCCTCTCCCCGACGGACGGCTCCGGCGGCTACTTCCGCAACTGGGCCGCGACCGACGGCAAGGGCGGCAACTGGACCTGGCTGTTCCCGGACTGGTGGCGCAGCCTGTGGCACTACGAGCACGAGGTCTACAAGTTCCACGTCGGCCTGTCCTCGCCGCACACCTACCAGTCCAACCCGTGGAGCTGGATCGTCGACGGCCGCCCGGTCTCGTACTTCTACGAGTCGCCCTCGCCCGGCACGGACGGCTGCCCCGTCGACGCGGGCGAGAAGTGCGCGCGCGAGGTGCTGGCGCTGGGCACGCCGCTGCTGTGGTGGGCGGCCGCCTTCGCCGTCGTCTACGTCCTGTGGCGCTGGCTGCTGCGCCGCGACTGGCGGGCCGGCGCCATCGCCTGCGGCGTCGCGGCCGGCTACCTCCCCTGGTTCCTGTACCAGGAGCGGACGATCTTCTTCTTCTACGCCGTCGTCTTCGTGCCGTTCCTGTGCCTGGCGGTGGCGATGCTGCTCGGCGCGATCGTCGGACCGCCCGGAGCCGGCGACACCCGCCGGGTGGCCGGGGCCACCGGCGCGGGCGTGCTGGTGCTGCTGATCGCCTGGAACTTCATCTACTTCTGGCCCCTGTACACCGGCACCTCCATCCCGATCGACGACTGGCGTTCGCGGATGTGGCTGGATACCTGGGTGTAGCGGGCCCGGCCCGGCGGTCTTCGGACAACAAGGGAAACTCCCCTCACAGCCGCCTCTCACGCTGCTTACCCTGCGGGCATCCGACGGGGAAACGGGGAGGGACCATGGGCAAGGGCGTCAGGACCGCCGTCATAGGCGGTGTGTTCGCCGTGATGGTGGGAGGGGCGGGGTACGGGGCCTACAACCTGCTGTCCGCGCTGAACGACACCGGGGGGACGGCCGGCGCGGCGGCGCCCGCGAGGACGGGGCCGCCCGGCGCCGGCGAGGTCGACGAGACGACCGGGAAGTTCTTCGCGGCGTGGGAGAAGGGCCGCGCGGCCGAGGCGGCCACGTACACGAACGACGCGGCGGCGGCCGAACCGCTGCTGACGGCCTACGCCGACGACGCGCACATCACCCGCGTGCGGATCACGCCGGGCCGGGCGAACGGGGCGACCGTCCCGTTCACGGTGCGGGCGACGGTGTCGTATCAGGGCAGGTCCAAGTCCCTCGGCTACAAGAGCGAGCTGACCGTGGTGCGCAGGCGGACCACCGGGCGGGCGCTGGTCGACTGGCAGCCGTCCGTGGTCCACCCGAAGCTGCGGCAGGGCGACACGCTGGTCACCGGTGAGGCGGCGGACCCGCCTGTCGAGGCCGTCGACCGCGACGGGAGGGTCCTGACGAAGGAGAAGTACCCCTCCCTCGGACCGATCCTGGACGAGCTGCGCGCCAAGTACGGCGACCGGGCGGGCGGCAAGCCCGGCGTCGAACTCGCGATCCGGCACGAGACGGAGGGCGCCGCCGACACCTCGCTGCTGACCCTGGCCGAGGGCAGGCCCGGGAAGCTGCCGACCACGCTCAGCGCGCGCGTGCAGGCGGCCGCCGAGAGCGCGGTGAAGAAGTACGCCGAGTCGTCCGTGGTGGCCGTCAGGCCCAGCACGGGCGAGGTGCTCGCGGTCGCCAACCACCGCGACGACGGCTTCGACGCGGCGTTCCTCGGCAAGCTGGCGCCCGGCTCCACCATGAAGATCATCAGCGCGGCCACGCTCATCGACAACGGCATCACCAGCATGAACGGCCCCGCCCCCTGCCCCGACGAGGCGGTGTGGCAGAGCCAGACCTTCCACAACCTCAAGGGCCTGGCCCCCGACGAGCACGCCACCCTCGCCGACAGCTTCGCCCGCTCCTGCAACACGGCCTTCGTGAAGTACGCGGACGAGGTGAAGGCGGACTCCCTCACCGAGGAGGCCCAGAACCGGTTCGGGCTCGGCCGGGACGACTGGAAGACCGGCATCCCGTCCTTCGACGGCTCGGTCCCGGCCTCCGGCGGCCCGGACACCGCGGCGAACCTGATCGGCCAGGGCCAGGTCCAGATGAGCCCGCTGAACCTGGCGTCGGTGACGGCCACCGCGACGACGGGCGTCTTCCGGCAGCCCGTGATCGTCCCCCGCAGCCTCGACGACCGGGAACTGGCCACCGCGCGGGGGCTGCCGGCGAGTACCGTGCAGCAGCTGCGCGCCATGATGAACCGCACCGCGACCAGCGGCACCGCGGCCGGCGTGATGGCCGGTCTGAGCGGCAGCATCGGCGCCAAGACCGGCTCCGCCGAGGTCGACGGGCAGGCGAGATCCGACAGCTGGTTCACCGGCTACCGCGACGACGTCGCCGCGGCGGCCATGACCCAGGACGGCGGTCACGGCATCGACGCCGCCGGTCCGATTGTCGCAGCTGTGCTACGGACCGGCGGCTGACGTCACTCCGTGCGGGCGGGACTTTAGGGTGGTGCAGTCGTTGGGACTGACGAGGGCAACGGGGACCCTGGGGAAACGCGGAGGAACGCAGGCTGTGGGCAAGAGAAGGCGCGTCGCCGAGCGACGGAAGACCGGGCCCGCCGTGGTCGGCGGGATGATCGCCGTGGTCGTCGGCGGCGCCGGCTTCGGCGGCTACGCGTTGTACGGCGGCGGTGCCGCGGCCGACGACCGGACGGCCCCGACATCCGCCACCGCCGGGCACGAGAAGAAGACCGGCCCGCTGTCCGCCGCCGAGGTCACCTCCGCCGCCGAGCGGTTCCTCACCGCCTGGCAGAAGGGCAAGGCCACCGCCGCGGCGGCCGCCACGGACGCGGCCGACACGCACCACTCGGCGGCGGCCGCCGCCCTGCTGGCCGGTTACACCAGGGACGCCCACATCAAGGACGTCAAGTTCACCGCGGGCGCCCGCACCGGCGCCAAGGTCCCCTTCTCCGTCAAGGGCACGGTGTCGTACAAGGGCGCGAGCAAGCCGCTGGCCTACGACAGTTCGCTGACGGTCGTGCGGCGCGCCTCCGACGGCGAGCCGGTCGTCGACTGGCGGCCGTCCGTCGTCCATCCCGACCTGAAGGACGGCGACAGACTGGTCACCGGCGCCGCCGGCACGCCCCCGGTGAAGGCCTACGACCGTGACGGCGGCGAGCTGACCACGGCGAAGTACCCGTCGCTGGGCCCGGTCCTGGACGGGCTGCGCGAGAAGTACGGCAAGACAGCCGGCGGCCGGGCGGGCGTGGAGCTGCGCGTGGTGCGCGGCAAGGCGTCGCAGAAGGCGAAGCTGTCCGACAAGACGCTGCTGGAGCTGAGCAAGGGCACGCCGGGTTCGGTGAAGACGACGCTGAGCCCGGCGCTGCAGGCGGTGGCCGAGCAGAAGGTGGCGGCACGCGCGCGTGCGTCGGTCGTGGTGCTGCGTCCGTCGACGGGTGAGGTCCTCGCCGTGGCGAACTCCTCGCACGGCTTCAACGCGGCCTTCCAGGGCTCGCTGGCACCCGGCTCCACCATGAAGATCATCACGTCGTCGCTGCTGATCGAGAAGGGTCTGGCGTCGGCGGACAAGGTGCACCCCTGCCCGAAGACGGTGACCTACGGCGGCTGGAAGTTCCACAACGACGACGACTTCTCGATCAAGGGCGGCACGTTCAAGGCGAGCTTCGCCCGCTCCTGCAACACGGCCTTCATCAGCCAGGCCAAGAAGCTGGAGAACGACGACCTGACCAAGCAGGCCCAGCAGGTCTTCGGTCTGTCGATGAACAACTGGGCGATCGGCGTCCCGACCTTCGACGGCTCGGTGCCGGTGCAGTCGGCGGCGCCGATGGCGGCGTCGCTGATCGGGCAGGGCGGGGTGCGCATGAACCCGCTGAACATGGCGTCGGTGGCCGCGACGGTGAAGTCGGGCACGTTCCACCAGCCCTACCTGGTCTCCCCGGCGGTGGACCACCGCAAGACGGCGACCGCCTCGCGCACCCTGTCGGCGTCCACGCTCTCGCAGCTGCGCGAGCTGATGCAGTACACGGCCGCGTACGGCACGGCCGCCGAGGCCATGGCCGGGCTCGGCCCCGACTACGGCGCCAAGACCGGCTCCGCGGAGGTCGACGGGCAGAAGAAGCCGAACGGCTGGTTCACGGCGTACCGTGGCGACCTCGCGGCGGCGGGCGTGGTGCAGGCGGGCGGGCACGGCGGCGACACGGCGGGGCCGATCGTGGCGGCGCTGCTGAAGGCAGGCGGCTGACGGTTGTCGGAGTCGTCGGCAGGCGGCGGGCGATTGCCGGTTGACGGCGGGCGACTGAGGGCGGCAGGCGATTGAGGGCGGCCGGCGACTGAGGGCGGCGAGCGGGCCGCCCGGGGCGGGCGCCGGTCAGCCTCCGACCGGCGCGCCGGCCAGGTACGTGCGGCGCAGGAACCGCAACAGGGCCTTCGTCTCGAACTGCACCACCGAGACGCCCTGGTCGGAGTGGAGCTCCACCACGGCCTGCACCCGGCCGCACGGCCACACGCGGACGTCACCGCTGCCGGCGGGGGCGCGCAGGCCCTGCTCGAGCAGCGAGCGCGAGAAGGTCCATTCATGGGTTCCGGGCAGTCCGACCCGGACCGCGCGCGGGTCGGCCTCGGGGTCGTAGCGCAGGCGCACCGGTACGGCGTCGCGTTCCTCTTCGGGGGCGTCCGCGCCGGTGACGATGTGGGCTCGTGCGTACTGCTCGACTACGGACATCGGTCGACCCTCTCACGCAGCGTGACCTATACGGAAGCTGTGCGTCCACCCCTCTTCAATGTCCCATATTTTCGGGACAACACCCCGCGGGGAACGGGAACGCCCCTGTTCCCCGGCGCCCTCGGTACAGGAACCGTTCCTGTTCTCCTCCCTCCGCTCTTGCAAAACGTTCGCAACAAGCCACTATCATCGAACGGTGCATGTACCTGACGGATTCATAGACGCCCCCACGTCCGCCGCGGCCGGCGCGGTCGCGGCGACCGCCGTCGCGGTGAGCCTGCGCGGAGCGCGGCGTGAGCTCGACGAGCGGACGGCGCCGCTGGCCGGTCTGGTGGCGGCGTTCATCTTCGCCGTGCAGATGCTGAACTTCCCCGTCGCGGCGGGCACCAGCGGCCATCTGCTGGGCGGAGCGCTGGCCGCGATCCTCGTCGGCCCGTTCACCGGGGTGCTGTGCGTGTCCGTGGTCCTGCTCATGCAGGGCATCCTCTTCGCGGACGGCGGCCTGACCGCGCTCGGCGTGAACATCACCGACATGGCCATCGTCACGACGGTCGTCGCGTACGCCCTCTTCCGGTTCCTGGTGAAGGTGCTGCCGCGGCGCCGGCGCTCGGTCACCGTCGCCTCCTTCGTCGCCGCGCTCGTCTCGGTCCCGGCCGCCGCCGTCGCCTTCACGTGCGTCTACGCCGTCGGCGGCACCACCGACGTCTCGATCGGCAAGGTCGCCACCGCGATGGTCGGCGTGCACGTGCTGATCGGCGTCGGCGAGGCGGCGATCACCGCGCTGACGGTGGGCGCCGTGATCGCCGTGCGCCCGGACCTGGTGTACGGCGCACGCGGCCTGCAGCAGCGCCTGAAGCTGCGCGTGAACGGCGTGCTGGTCGACGCACCGGCGCCCGGTGGGGCGCGCACGGCGCCCGTGGCGGCGCGCACCTCCCGCCGCACGCTGTGGATCACCGGCCTCACCACCTCTCTGGTCCTCGCCGGGTTCGTCAGCTTCTACGCCTCCTCCAGCCCCGACGGCCTGGAGAAGGTCGCCCACGACAAGGGCATCGACCAGAAGACCGGGCGGCACGCCACGGAGGACTCCCCGCTCGCCGGCTACGGCGTGAAGGACATCGCGGACGCCCGACTGTCCGGTGGCCTCGCGGGCGTGATCGGCGTGGGCGCCACCGTCGTCGCGGGCAGCACGGTGTTCTGGGTGGTGCGCCGGCGTCGCGTCGACGACGCCTCCCCCGTGAGCACGGGGGTCTGACGTGGGCGCCGGTCATGCGCACAGGCTCTACCGGCACGGGCACTCGCCCGTGCACGCCCTGCCGCCGCACACCAAGCTCGCCGCCGCGTTCGCGTTCGTGGTGGTCGTGGTGTCGACCCCGCGGGAGGCGATGTGGGCGTTCGGGCTGTACGCCCTGCTGCTCGCGGCCGTCGCGCGCCACGCGCGCGTGCCCGCCGCCTTCCTGCTCAAACGGCTGCTGATCGAGGTGCCGTTCGTCGCGTTCGCCGTGCTGATGCCGTTCGTGGCGGAGGGCGACCGGGTGGACGTCCTGGGCCTGTCGTTGAGCGTGAACGGCCTGTGGGGCGCGTGGAACGTGCTCGCCAAGGGCACCCTGGGCGTCGCCGCGTCCGTGCTGCTGGCCGCCACCACCGAGCTGCGCGAACTGCTGCTCGGCCTGCAGCGGCTGAAGCTCCCGCCGCTGCTCGTGCAGATCGCGTCCTTCATGATCCGCTACGGCGACGTCATCACCGACGAGATGCGGCGCATGCGGATCGCGCGGGAGTCGCGGGGCTTCGAGGCGCGCGGGGTGCGGCACTGGGGGGTGCTCGCCAAGTCCGCGGGCGCCCTGTTCATCCGCTCCTACGAGCGCGGCGAGCGCGTGCACCTGGCCATGGTCAGCCGCGGGTACGCCGGTTCCATGCCGGTCATCGACGAGGTGACCGCCTCCCGGGCGCAGTGGTCGTCCGCTCTCGCCCTCCCCTTCGCCGCCCTCGTCGTCTGCCTGCTGGGATGGATGCTGTGACCGACTCTCTCGAGGTCTCCGGCCTCGCCTTCGCCTACCCGGACGGCCACCAGGCCCTGTTCGGCGTGGACTTCCGCATCTCCCGCGGCGAGCGGGTCGCCCTGCTCGGCCCGAACGGCGCCGGCAAGACGACCCTCGTCCTGCACCTCAACGGCATCCTGACCGGCGGCGCGGGCACGGTGAAGGTCGCCGGGCTGCCCGTCGGCAAGGAGCACATGGCCGAGATCCGGCGCCGGGTCGGCATCGTCTTCCAGGACCCCGACGACCAGCTGTTCATGCCGACGGTCCGCGAGGACGTGGCGTTCGGACCCGCGGCGGCCGGGCTGAAGGGCGCGGAGCTGGAGGAGCGCGTGGACCGGGCGCTCACGCGGGTGGGCATGGCGGAGTTCAAGGACCGTCCCCCGCACCACCTGTCCTTCGGACAGCGGCGCCGGGTGGCTGTGGCGACCGTGCTGGCCATGGAGCCGGAGATCCTCGTCCTGGACGAGCCGTCCTCCAACCTCGACCCCGCCTCCCGCCGTGAGCTGGCCGACATCCTGCGCTCGCTCGACGTGACCGTCCTGATGGTCACGCACGACCTGCCGTACGCGCTGGAGCTGTGCCCGCGTTCCCTGATCCTGAGCGAGGGCGTGATCGCGGCGGACGGGAAGACGGCCGAGCTGCTGTCGGACGAGGAGCTGATGCGCGCCCACCGTCTGGAGCTGCCCTTCGGCTTCGACCCGCGCTCCGTGGCGGCCCCCGCCGGCCGTCCGTGACACGGCCCGCCGGTGACTCCGGGCACGTGACACAGCGCGCGGCGTGCCTTGCCGGCGCCCAGCGCGCGGTCAGGGCTCGACAGCGCACACGCCGGCGCGGGTCACGCAATCGGCGCGACCGCATTGGGAGCGCGCCGTCTGCGTGCGCCTTGCACGGCGCCCGTCATCGACGGCGACGCGCGGCCGCGCCGCCGTAACGATCGCGTCCGGGCCGCGTCGCCGGGGAATCGCACGCCGTGTGCGGACGTTGGTCCCAGCGTCGCAGGTGAGCCGGAGGAGGGCGCGGACGTGGACGTGAACGGCACGGTGGCCGAGGGGTTCGAGCCGGTCAGGGAAGCGTTCGTGCGCAACTTCGAGGTGCTCGGCGAGCGGGGCGCGGCCGTCGCCGTCTACCGGGGCGGCCACAAGGTCGTCGACCTGTGGGGCGGCACGAAGGACGTCGACGGGACCGAGCCGTGGCAGCGGGGCACCGCACAGATCGTGCGCTCGGCGACCAAGGGCGTCGTCGCCGCCGCGCTCCTGCTGCTGCACCAGCGCGGGGAGCTCGACCTGGACGCGCCGGTGGGCGAGTACTGGCCGCAGTACAAGGCGGCCGGCAAGGAGCGGACGCGGGTGTGGCACCTGCTCGCGCACCGGGCGGGCGTGCCCGTGCTGGACCGGCCGCTGACGCCCGCGCAGGCCCTGGACCCGGTGACGGCCGCCGAGGCGGTCGCGGCGCAGGCGCCCGTCTGGGAGCCGGGCACGGACCACGGCTACCACGCGCAGACGTACGGCTGGCTGACCGGCGAGCTGGTGCGACGGGTCACCGGCCGGGAGATCGGCGACTGGATCGCCGACGAGATCGCGGGCCCGGTCGGGGCCGAACTGTGGCTGGGGCTGCCGGCCGGCGAGACGGCGCGGGTGGGCCGGGTGGCACAGATCGATCCTCCGGCGGACCCGGCGGCCGCGCTCAGGATCCGCCCCAAGCGCGCGGTCGCCGACGCCTACGCCGACCCGGCCTCACTCACCCGCCGCGCCTTCGCCGCGATCACCCCGCAGCCCGACGAGAACGACCCGGCGTACCGGGCCGCCGTCCTGCCCGCCTCCAACGGCATCGCCACCGCCGACGGCCTGGCCCGCGTCTACGCGTCGCTGATCGGCGAGGTGGACGGCGGCACCCGGCTGTTCACCCCGGAGACCGCGGAGCTGGCCCGCGCCGAGCGCAGCGCCGGACCGGACCGCGTGCTCGTGGTCAACACCCGGTTCGGCCTCGGCCACATGCTGCACGGGGCGACTTCCCCGCTGCTGTCACCCGCCTCCTTCGGCCACCCGGGCCGCGGCGGGTCCCTCGGCTTCGCCGACCCCGACGCCGGCGTCGCCTTCGGCTACGTCACCAACGGCTTCCGCAAGAGCGTGACGGCGGACCCGCGGGCGCAGGCACTGCTGCGGGCGGTACGGAACGTCGTACTGCCGTAGGGCACGCACGCCGTGCCGCCGTAGGGCACGCCGTACTGCCGGTCTCAGACGTGGATCGGGTGCGACGTCCGCCCGGACGCGGAGTCGATCTCGCCATGCGCTTTGGTGAGCAGTTCCATGGCGAGTTCGTTCAACGCCCGAGCCCCGGCGATCTCCTCGCCGACCCGCGGCTGATTGGAGTCGCTGTAGTGGCGGCTGGCGTGACCGTGCGCCCGCACCTCGCTCCCGTCGGGCAGGCGCAGCAGCGCCACCGCCCGCGTGTGCTGGTCGTCCTCCTGGAACTCCATCTCGACGTGCCATCCCACTGGGGCGTGCATCATGAGGATCACCTCCGGAACTCCTCCTCCCAGAGTGCGCCTGTCCACCCCCGAACGCACCCGCCGCCTGCACGGCGCAGCGCCCCGGACCCCTGCGCGCGCCAGGGCCGGGCCTCAGCCGGCACCGGGCGGTTCCTCCTGCGCGGGCGCGCCGCGGCCGACGGTCAGGGACCAGTGCACGGTCGACGGCGCTACGACCGAGACCACTCCGCTCCGGTCCACCCCCCTCACCGCCACCTGGTGGTAAGTGGTGCTGACTTCGCCCGCGAGGCACTCCAGCGGGAACGAGACGTGCACCGGTCGCAGTGCGACATCGATTTCCCCCTTGCCCTGGCACCGCACCGCGACGATCAGCGCGTCGCCCTTCTTCCCCGCCTGGAACTCGACGGCGGCGTTCCCGGTGGTCGCCCCCGCCCGCCCGGCGAGCGTCTCGTCATCGTCCAGTTCCGGGGGCGTTCGCACAGAGGGCCGGGAGTCTCCTGGGGAGACGGCCGCCGCCCGGGGTGCGTCGTCGGAGGAGGCCGCGCTGGGGCGTTCCGGCCGCTCGGCACCCTCGTCGTCCGGTGCGCAGGCAGCGGCTGCCACTGACAGCAGCACGGCAGCGCACGCGATGCTCAATCCCCTGAGGGCTCGGCCTGACATGGTCACGTTCTCCTTGCTGCCCTTGCCGCACTCGACGTACACGTATTGCCGCAGCCGCCGCCGCTACGCCGCGTGCAGCATGAGGCCGATGCCGGCCACCAGCAGCCCCGCCGCGACGACGCGCGGCACGCCGAACCGTTCCTTGAAGAAGACGGCGCCGATGGCCGCTCCCACGATGATCGAGGATTCGCGCAGGGCCGCCACCGGGGCCAGTTCCGCCTTCGTCTGCGCCCACAGGACCAGCCCGTAGGCCAGGACGGACAGGGCGGCGCCCAGGAGTCCGACGCCGGCGAAGGGCCGCAGCACGGCGATGAACCGTCCGCGCAGGCGGTACAGCGCGTACGCCGGGATCGTCACGCCCTCGACCGCCATCAGCCAGGCGACGTATCCGAGGGACGAGCCGGAGGCGCGTACGCCCAGGCCGTCGAGGACCGTGTACGCCGCGATGGTCAGGCCGGTGGCCAGGGCCGCGCCGATGGCCGCCCGGTCGGGCCGGTGCCCGTGCAGTCCCCACAGCGCCACTCCGGTCAGGCCCGCGCAGGACAGGGCGATGCCCGCGGCGGCCCAGCCGTCCGGCACCTCGTGCGCGAAGACGGCGGCGAGCAGCGTGACGACCAGGGGCGCGGTGCCGCGCGCGATGGGATACGCCTGCCCGAAGTCCCCCAGCCGGAAGGACCGCATCAGCAGCGCGTAGTAGGCGGCGTGGACGACCGCGGAGGCGATCAGGTACGGCCAGGCGTCGGCCCGCGGGACCGCCGTGAACGGCGTCAGGGCGAGCCCGATCAGCAGGCCGCCGCCCGCGATCAGCGTGAAGCCGGCCAGTTTGTCGGTGATGCGGTGGGCGAGGGCGTTCCAGCCGGCGTGTGTCACCGCGGCCAGCAATACGGCCGCGGTGACCAGCGGGGTCACGAAGTCCGCTCGCGCACGTCCGTCACCGTGGCGCCGGCGTGGGCGATCAGTTCCTGCGGTGCCATCGGGAAGACGGTGTACGGGGTTCCTGCGGCGGCCCACACCGTGTCGTGGACGAGCAGCGAGCGGTCGGCGAGCACCCGGGTCCTGGTGCGGTGCCCGAAGGGCGGCACGCCGCCGATGGCGTACCCGGTGGTCTCCCGTACGACGTCGGCGTTCGCCCGGGTCACCTTCGCGGCGCCGAGTTCCGCGCGGACCCGCTCCGGGTCCACCCGCGACGCGCCGTCCATGAGGACGAGCACCGGTTCCCCGTCCGCCGCGAAGACCAGCGACTTGCAGATCTGGCTCAGCTCGCAGCCGATCGCGGCGGCGGCCTCGGCCGCGGTGCGGGTGGCGTCGGGGAAGCGCTGGATGCGCGGAGGCAGGTCGTCGAGGCCCAGCGCGCGCAGGGCCTCGGCGAACCGGGGGTGGGCGGCGGAGTCACCGGTGGTGTCGGCGGTCGTCATGCACCGCACGCTAGCGGTGCGGGCCGGGGGCGGACGACCGGGTTTCCGGTGTCCGCCCCCGGCTGCACGAGGACCGGTGTGCGCCGTCGGCCCCGCGAGGGCCGGCCTCCGCCCCCGCCCGCGGAGGCTCAGGCCCTGACCAGTTCCCGGTCCTCGTCCGCGTCCGGGTCCTCGTCCGGGTCCTCGTCCACGCCCGTGCCCGTGCCCGCGCCCGCGTCACGGCCGTCGGCCGGGGTGCGCAGGCCCTCGCCCTCGACGTCGACGTTCGGCAGCGCCCGGTCCAGCCACCTCGGCAGCCACCAGGCCCTGCGGCCGAGCAGGACGAGTACCGCCGGCACGATCGCCATGCGCACGAGGAACGCGTCGAAGAAGACAGCAATCGCGAGACCGAAGCCGATCATCTTCACCATCGACTCGCTGGAGCCGATGAAGCCCGAGAAGACCGCCATCATGATCACCGCGGCGGCCGTGACCACCCGGGCCCCGTGCCGGAAGCCCGTCACCACGGCCTGGCTGGGCCTCTCGCCGTGGACGTACGCCTCCCGCATCCGCGTCACGAGGAACACCTCGTAGTCCATCGCGAGGCCGAAGACCACGCCGATCATGAAGATCGGCATCATCGACATCACCGGGCCGGTCTCCTCGACCCCCATCAGGCCGGCCAGCCAGCCCCACTGGAACACCGCGACGACCGCGCCCAGGGCCGCCGTGACGCTCAGCAGGAAGCCGAGGGCCGCCTTCAGCGGGACCAGGACCGAGCGGAAGACCACGATCAGCAGCAGGAACGCGAGGCCGACCACGAGGGCCAGGTAGGGCAGCAGCGCGTCGTTCAGCTTCTGCGAGACGTCGACGTTCATCGCGGTCGAGCCGGTGACCAGCACCGTCGCGCCGGTGTCGGCCCGCACGCCGGCGCCCGCGTCGCGGATGCCGTGCACCAGGTCCTCGGTGCTCACCGACGACGGCTTGGAGCCCGGGATCACGGTGATCGTGGCGGTGTCGCCGGCCTTGTTGTAGGTCGCGGGGGTGACGGTGACGACGTCCTTGAGGCCCTTGATGTCGTCGGTGACCGCGGCCACCGCGCCCTTGGGATCGTCGGCGGTACTGGCGTCGACGACGACCAGCAGGGGGCCGTTGAAGCCCGGGCCGAAGCCCTCGGAGAGCAGGTCGTAGGCGCGGCGCTGCGTCGTCGACGTCGGCTGGGAGCCGTCGTCCGGCAGGCCCAGTTCCAGCGAGGCGGCGGGTACGGCGGCCGCCCCGAGGCCGACCACGCCGAGCAGCAGGACGGCGACCGGGCGCCGTACGACGAAGCTCGCCCAGCGGGTGCCCAGGTTGGGCTTGCCGGAGGCGTTCTTCCGCGCGCCGCCCCGCAGCCTGCGCTGCTCGCCGGCGGGCTTGATCCTGCGGCCCGCGTACCCGAGCAGGGCCGGGATCATGGTCAGCGCGATCAGCACCGCGACGGCCACCGTGCCAGCGGCCGCGACGCCCATCTTCGTCAGCATCGGGATGTCGACCACCGACAGGCCGACCAGCGCGATCACGACCGTCAGGCCGGCGAAGACCACCGCGGACCCGGCCGTTCCGGCGGCCCGGCCGGCCGCCTCCTCGCGCTCGCGGCCCTCGGCGAGTTCGGCGCGGTAGCGGGAGACGATGAACAGGGCGTAGTCGATGCCGACCGCCAGGCCGATCATCGTGGCCAGCGTGGAGGTGGTGGAGCCCAGGTCGAGCGTGCTCGCCAGCGCGGTGATCGCCGACACGCCGATGCCGACGCCGACGATCGCCGTCAGCAGCGGCAGCCCGGCCGCGACGAGCGAGCCGAAGGTGATGACGAGGACGACCGCGGCGACCGCGATGCCGATGACCTCGGAGGCGCCGGTCTCCGGCGTGCTCTGCAACGCGTCACCGCCGACCTCGACGGTCAGCCCGGCGTCGCGGGCGTCCTGCGCGGCCCTTTCGAGGGCGTCCCGGGAGGCGTCCGTCAACTCCATGCCGGAGACGTCGTACTTCACCGACGCGTAGGCGATCGTGCCGTCCCTGCTGACGGCGTGCGCCTTGAACGGGTCGGCGACGGAGGCGACCTCGGAACCGTCGGCGAGTTCCCGCACCGTCTTCTTCACGATCGCCTTGTTGCCGGGGTCGGTGGTCTTCTCGCCGGCCGGCGCCTTGAAGACGACGCGGGCCGTCGCACCGTCGGCACTCATGCCGGGAAAGCGCTGTTCCAGTAGGTCGAAAGCTTTCTGCGCCTCGGTTCCGGGGATCGAGAAGGCGGTGCTGCCGGCGGCGGGCGCGCTCGCCGCGGCGACTCCCGCCAGTGTCAGCAGGGCCACCCAGAACAGGGCGACGAAGTGCCGTCGCCTGAAGGCGAACCGGCCGAGTCGGTAGAGGAATGTGGCCACGGGGGCGTACTCCCGGTCAGGTCGTGGGGTGTTTCGGGGCAGGGGTCATCGGCCCGACGACGTGAGCGGTCGCGTCAGGTGGTGCGGGTGCCTTTACTGGTGCCTTGCAGGGGATCTCAGGCGGTGCGGATGCCTGGCGGGGATGCCCGGGCCGCGCAGGTGCCTGGTGGGGTGTTCAGGCGGCGCAGGTGCCCGGCGGGATGCCCGGGGCCGCGCAGGTGCCCGGCGGGGATGTTCAGGCGGTGGGCGCGCCGAGGGCGGGGAGGACCACGGCGTCGATGTACGACAGGAGGAAGGCCTGCGTCGGAGGCTGCTCGTCGATGAGCGTGCGGGCGGCGAACGCGCCGACCATCATGTGCACGATGTAGTCCATCGCGGGACTGTCGGCACGGACCTCGCCGCGGTCGACCGCCCGGTGCAGGATCCGGCGGAACTCCGCCATCTCCGGCTCGATCAGGTGCTCCCGGAACGCCTGGAGGAGATCGGGGTTGCCATGGACGGCCATGGCCAGGCCCCGCATCAGGGCAGAGCTCTGCTCCATCTCGCAGTCGTCCGAGCGCAGCGCGAACGCGTGCAGGTCGCCTCTGAGGGACCCGGTGTCGATCTCGTCCGCGGAGCCGCCCGGCTTGCTGTGCCGGACCGCCTTGGCCACCAGCTCGGCCTTGCCGCCCCACTGGCGGTAGAGCGTCGCCTTGCTGGACCGGGTGCGGGCTGCCACGGCGTCCATGGTGAGGGCGTCGTAGCCGACTTCCCGGAGCAGGTCGAGCACGGCCTCGTACAGCTCGGCCGCACGCTCGGGCGTGATCCGACTGCGACGTGCCGTGGTGGCCGCGGTCATGCCTGTCACCTTCCCGCTTTCCGTTCCGTCCGTCCGGTTGTCGTCCGGCTGCGCGTTCCTCGTACTCCATGAAGATACCCCGAGCGCTAGCGAAACGAAACTGTTTCGTACGTGGGGTGAGTCACGTCCGTCAGGGACGCATAAGTTGCCGCCCCCCATTCGGGGGAAAAGCATGGAAAAGGTGAGCTATCTGCGCCTGCCGCATCTGCGCGGCGACCTGTTGTGCTTCGTGGCCGAGGACGACCTGTGGCTCGCCTCCCTCGACGGCGCCAACCGCGCCTGGCGCCTGACCGTGGACCGCACCAAGGCCGGTCACCCCCGCATCTCCCCCGACGGCCGCCACATCGCCTACACGAGCTGGCGCAGCCTGACGCCGGAGATCCACCTCATGCCGGTGGACGGCGGGCCGGGCCGGCGGCTGACCTACTGGGGCTCGCCGGACACGCGGGTGTGCGGCTGGACCCCGGAGGGGCAGATCCTCGCCGTCGCCTCCCACGGCGAGCCGTTCTCGTACTTCACCTGGGCCTACAAGGTCTCCACCGACGGCGACCCCGGCCGCAAGCTGCCCTGGGGACCCGTCTCCGACATCCAGGTCGGCGAGATCGCCGGGGAGCGCCGCACACTGCTGCTCACCGGCACCCCGCCGCACGAGCCCGCGGCCTGGAAGCGCTACCGCGGCGGCGCCACGGGCCGCCTCTGGCTGCACGGCGAACGCCTGCTCGCCGACCTGGACGGCCACCTCCACTCGCCCCTGTTCGTCGGCGGCCGGATCGCCTTCCTCTCCGACCACGAGGGCATCGGCAACCTCTACTCCTGCGCCCCCGACGGCTCCGGCCTGCGCCGCCACACCGACCACGACGACTTCTACGCCCGCCACGCCGCGAGCGACGGGGTCCGGGTGGTCTACCAGTGCGCGGGCGACCTGTGGATCGTCGACGACCTGGCCGCGGGCTCCGTCCCGCGCCGTCTGGACGTACGGCTGAGCGGTCCGCGCGCGGGCCGGCGCCCGTACCAGGTGCCGGCCGCCCAGCACGTGGACGGTGTGTCGGTGGACGAGACGGGCCGCGCGAGCGCCGTCGTCGTACGCGGCAGCCTGCACTGGCTGACCCACCGGGACGGCCCGGCCCGCACGATCACCGACACGCCCGGCGTCCGCGTGCGGCTGCCGGAGATGCTCGGCCCGGCCGACCGGATCGCGTACGTGACGGACGCGGAGGGCGAGGACGCGATCGAGATCGCCGGCCTGCCGCGGGCCGGCGGCGGCCGTGAGCCGCGCAGGCTCGCGGCCGGCCGGCTCGGCCGGGTCCTGGAGATGGTCGCCGACCCGCAGGGCGAACGCCTCGCCGTCGCCTCGCACGACGGACGGCTGTTGCTCGTCGACGTGCGCGAGGACGCGAGCGTGAGCGCGGGGGAAGGCACGAGCGAGAGCGCGGGGGAAGGCACGAGCGAGGGCACGGGGGAGGCTGGCGGGGACGCAGCCGACGGGGACGGAGACGAAGTCGACGGAGTCGCAGACGCGCCCGGTGCGGTCACCGAGCTGGTCCGGGAGCTGGTCCTGTCGGCCAACGGGCCCGTACGGGACCTGGCGTTCTCCCCGGACGGGGGCTGGCTGACCTGGTCGCACCCCGTCATCGGCCGCTCGCTGCGGCAGATCAGGCTGGCCCGGATGAAGGACGGGCTGATCGTCGACGTCACCGACGGCCGCTTCGAGGACGAGAACCCGGTCTTCACGCGGGACGGCCGCTACCTCGCCTTCCTCTCCTGGCGCGGCTTCGACCCGGTGTACGACGTCCACACGGGCGACCTGTCCTTCCCACTCGGCTGCCGCCCCTACCTCGTCCCCCTCTCCTCGGCTACCCCCTCCCCCTTCGCCCTCAGCCCCGAGGGCCGCCCGGCCGCGGGGGGCCTGGACCCGCTGCCGGACGGCGAGGGCGGCGACGGCACGGTGACCGTGGAGGCGGAGGGACTGGCGAGCCGGGTCACGCCCTTCCCGGTCATCGCCTCCAAGTACTCGGCGCTGCGCCCGGTGGCGGGCGGCGGGCTGGTCTGGCTGCGCTGGCCGATATCGGGCGCGCTCGGCGAGACCTTCGCCAACCCCGACGACACCACCGGCCGTCCGACGCTGGAGCACTTCACCATCGGCAAGGCGAGGAAGTCCGAACTCGTCGGCCACCTGGACTGGTTCGCGGTCAGCGGCGACGGCACCCGGCTGGTCGTGGCCGACGAGGGCGAGCTGCGGGCCGTACCGTCCGACGAGCCCGGCAACGGCGACACGACCGTCTGGATCGACCTGCGCCGCATCCTGCACGAGGCCGACCCGGCCGCCGAGTGGCGCCAGGCGTACGCGGAGGCCGGCCGCCTCATCCGCGCCTACTTCTGGGAGCCGGGGATGTGCGGCATCGACTGGGACGCGGTGCTGGAGCAGTACCGGCCGCTGGTCGAACGGGTCGCCTCCCCCGACGACTTCGCCGACCTGCTGCGCGAGGTCCTCGGCGAGCTCGGCACCTCGCACGCCTACGTCACCCCGGCCCGCCGCAACGAGGGCCCGCCCCACTACCAGCGGTGGCAGGGGCTGCTGGGCGCCAACTTCACCCGCCGGGACGAGGGATGGACGGTCCGGCGGATCCTGCCCGGCGACTCCTCGGACTCCAGGGCCCGTTCACCACTGGCCGGCACGGGCATCCGGGAGGGGGCGGTGCTCACCCACGTCGACGGACGCCCCGTGGACCCGTCGACCGGCCCCTCCCCGCTGCTCGCGGCCGCGGGCGGTACGACGGTGGAGCTGACGTTCGCCCCGGCGCCGGGCGGGGCGGGACGGCCCCGGCGGGTGGCCGTCGTCCCGCTGATCGACGAACGGCCGCTGCGCTACCAGGACTGGGTGGCCAAACGGCGCGCCGTGGTAAGGGAGTTGAGCAGCGGCCGGTGCGGCTATCTGCACATCCCCGACATGGGCGGCTCGGGCTGGGCGCAGTTCAACCGGGACCTGCGCATGGAGATGTCCAGGCCCGCCCTGATCGTGGACGTGCGCGGCAACGCGGGCGGTCACATCAGCGAGTTGGTGGTCGAGAAGCTGACGCGCACCATCCTGGGCTGGGACCTGACCCGCGACGCCCAGCCGGTGTCGTACGCCTCGAACGCGCCGAGGGGCCCGGTCGTGGCGCTGGCGGACGAGGCGACCTCCTCCGACGGCGACATGATCACGGCCGCGTTCAAACTGCTGAAGCTGGGCCCGGTGGTCGGCCAGCGCACCTGGGGCGGAGTGGTCGGCATGACCGGCCGACACCGGCTCGTGGACGGCACGGTGATCACGGTGCCGATGAACGCGGCCTGGTTCGACGCCTACGGCTGGGGCGTGGAGAACCACGGCGTCGCCCCCGACCTGGAGGTCCTGCGCACCCCTCTCGACTGGGCGGAGGGCCGCCACGCCCAACTCGACGACGCGGTCCGCCTGGCCCTCGACCTGCTGGAGACCCAGCCCCCGGCAGCCCCGCCGGACTACTCCGACACCCCCGACCGCACCCGCCCGGCACTCCCGCCCCGCCCGACTCACTGAACGGGGCACGAAAGGGGCGCGAGGAACCGCGCACCGAGCAGAAGCGCGGGGCGCCCTCCGAAGGAAGGACGCCCCGCATCACAGCCCAGGCCGAGCGCAGCGGCTAGGCGTCGAAGTCCGCCTCGAGGCGGTCCTCCTCCTCACGCATCCGCTCCGGCTCGTTGCGCATGCGGTCGCGGCCCTGACCCTGCGGTGTCCGCTGCTGAGACTGCGGCCCGCGCTGCTGAGCCTGCTCGCGGCCCTGCTGAGCCTGCTCGCGGCCCTGCTGCGCCTTCCGCCTGGTCTGCTCCTGCCGCTGCTCCGGCTTGTTCTGGGACTGGTCCTTCATACCCATGTGGGTTCACTCCCGTTGTGGGTGGGGAAGCGGCCCGTTACCGGGCCTCGACCAGATTCACACGAGCCGTCACCCTGCGCATGTCGATCAACTACCGTGCGTAGCGCGCGACTCCTCGTCCGCCGCCCCGCCCGCGCCGACGAGCCCGTTGCGCATCCCGTCGAGCCGGGGCCCGAACCGCTTCATCTCCCGCTGCCCGGCCGTGCCGATGAGGGCCGGCAGGTAGCCGCGCACGCTCTGCATCCCGCGCAGCCACCACTGCCCGTACACATGGCTCGACCGCCGCTCGATGCCGGCCACGATCCGGTCGACCGCGGGGCCCAGCGGATAGGTCTTGTTGCACGGCCACGGCAACCGCTGCCGCAACTCCCGCAGCACCGCGTCCTGGTCGGCCCCGCGCACCATGTCGGTGTCGGTCCACGACAGGTAGCCGACCCCGACCCGGACGCCCCGGTAGCCGACCTCGGCGCGCAGGCTGTGCGCGTACGCCTCCACGCCGGCCTTGGACGCGCAGTACGCGGTCATCATGGGCGCGGGGGTGATGGCCGCGAGGGAGGCGATCTGCAGCAGGTAGCCCCGGCTCTCCATCAGCAGCGGCAGGAAGGCGCGGGCGGTGACCGCCGACCCGACGAGGTTGACCTCGATCACCCGCCGCCAGGCCTCCGGGTCGGAGTCGACGAGGGGCCCACCGGTCGCGACGCCGGCGTTGGCGACCACGATGTCGGCCTTCCCGAACCGCTCCTTGACCTCGCGCGCCACCCGGGCCATCGCCTCGTGGTCGGTGACGTCGGCGTACCAGTGGGCGCTGTCGGTGTGCAGCCGTTCGGACACCTGCTTGAGGGCGTCCGGCTCCAGCCCGACCAGCGCCACCTTGACGCCGCGCGCGGACAGCTTGCGTGCGAGCAGCTCCCCGACGCCGCGCGCCGCTCCGGTGACGACGGCGACCTGTCCGTCGAGGCTGACCCTGCTCATGCGCCCTCCTTGATCGTTGCGTACGTGGTCACGAGCTCCCGGATCCGGGCGGTGACCAGCTCGGGTGCCTCGATGGGCGTCATGTGGCCGATCCCCGGCAGTTCGGTGAGGCCGACGCAGTTCGGCAGCGCGGCCACCAGCGCGGCCGCGTGCACGGGCGGCGTCAGGCGGTCCGCGGTGCCGACGACCACCGCCGTGGGCACCCGCAGCTCGCGGACGCCGTGGTCGAGGTCGAGCAGGTCCAGCACCTGCGACCAGGCGTGCCGCACCTTGGTCGGACAGGCGTGCACGATACGCGCGCACGCCTCCACCATGTGCGGCGCCGAACCCGGGCCCATGGTCCCGTACTTCAGGATCTTCCGGGCGAGCGGTGTGACCGGCCCCAGCGGTGCCCGTGACCCGAGGATGTGCTTGGTCAGCCAGGTCCGCAACCGGCCGGCCCGCAGGGGGACGACGGTGGACTCGGCGACCAGCCGCGAGGAGCCGGTGCTGCACAGCAGGACCGCTGCCGCGTGCTCCCGGAAGCCGGGCCGCTCGGCGGCGGCCATCACCGTCATGCCGCCCATCGAGTGACCGGCGACCACGGCCTTCTCGCCGGGCGCCAGGGTCGCCTTCAGCACGGCCTCGAGATCGTCGGCGAGGGCCTCGGTGCCGCAGGCTGCGCTGTGCGGGCTGCGTCCGTGGCCGCGCTGGTCGTAGGCGACGACCCGGTGGTCGACGGCGAGATCGCGGATCTGCGCGGCCCAGAAGGCGGTGGAGCAGGTCCAGCCGTGGGCGAGGATCACGGCGGGCGCCTTGTCGGGTCCGTGCACCTCGACGTGCAGGCGGGCGCCGTCGGCGGAGACGACGGTGAGTTCCCGGGTGGGGACGGGCGGGGCGTACGGGCCGGAGGCCACGGCGGTGAGCCGGCTCACGCGGTCACCTCCGCGGCCTGCCCGGCCTGCCCGGCCTGCCCGGCCTGCCCGCCCTTCGCGCTCTGCTCGCCCTTCGCGCTCTGCTGGGCTAGCGCGCTCTGCTGGGCTTGCGTGCTCTGCTTGGCTTGCGCGCTCTGCTGGGCTTGCTTGTCGGCTGCGGCGGCCGGCGGCCGCAGGACCTGGTACTCCGCCAGGTCCACGCGCCGGGTCGCCCGCCGGAACTCGGAGGTCGTGCCCGGCCAGACGGTGGTGTTGCGGCCGCTCGCGTCGAGGTACCAGCTGGTGCAGCCGCCGGTGTTCCACACCGTGCGCTTCATACGCTCCTGCACCCGGCGGTTCCAGGCGCCGACCGCGCTCGGGCGGGCGTCGAGGGCGACCCGGCCGCCGAGGACGTCGAGCTGGCGCACGTAGTCGGCCAGGTAGTTCAGCTGGGACTCGATCATGAGGATCATGGAGGAGTTCCCGAGGCCGGTGTTGGGGCCGATGATCGACATCCAGTTGGGGAAGCCGGCCGCGGACGCGCCCCGCAGTGCCTGCATCCCGTCCTTCCAGCTCTCCGCGAGCGTCCTGCCCTCGGCGCCGACGACCCGCTCGGCTATCGGCATGTCCGTGACGTGGAACCCGGTACCGAAGACGATCGCGTCGACCTCCGCCTCGGTGCCGTCGGCGGCGACGACGGTCGAGCCGCGGACCTCGCTCAGTCCGCTCGCGACGACGTTCACGTTGGGCTGTGCGAGGGCCGGGTAGTACGCGTTGGACAGCAGGATCCGCTTGCAGCCGATGCGGTAGTCGGGGGTCAGCTTGGCGCGCAGGACCGGGTCCTTGATCGCGCGGGCGATGTTCCGCCTGGCCAGCTGCTCCACGAAACCGAGCTCGTTCGGGTGCTTGGTGAACGCCTGCACCTGCAGCTCCCGGATGCCCCACAGCAGTCCGCGGCGGGCCTGGGCGGTGAAGGGCAGCGCCCGGTGCAGCGCCCGCTCGACGCCGCTGATGGCCCGGTCCACGCGGGGCATCACCCACGCCGGGGTGCGCTGGAAGAGGGTCAGTCTGCCGACCTGCGGCTGGATGCTCGGCACGATCTGGATCGCGGAGGCGCCGGTGCCGACCATCGCCACGCGCTTGCCGCGCAGGTCGTAGTCGTGGTCCCAGCGGGCGGAGTGGAAGACCTTGCCCGGGAAGGAGTCCAGGCCCGGGATGTCGGGGACCTTCGGGTCGGACAGCGGCCCGGTGGCGGACACCACCAGGTCGGCCGACAGGTTCCCGCCGGTGGTCTCGATGTCCCAGCACAGCCGCTCGCCGTTCCACGTCATCCGCTTCACCTCCGAGTCGAAGCGGATGTGCGGGCGCAGCCGGAAGACGTCCGCGACGTGCTCCAGGTAGGCGCGGATGTGCTCCTGTCCGGAGAAGGTGCGCGGCCAGTCGGGGTTGGGCGCGAAGGAGAAGGAGTACAGGTGGCTCGGCACGTCGCAGGCGCACCCCGGATAGCTGTTGTCCCGCCAGGTGCCGCCGACACTGCCGGCCCGCTCCAGGACCACGAAGTCGGTGACGCCTTCGCGCCGCAGCCGTACGGCGGCCCCGAGCCCGCCGAATCCGGACCCGATCACCGCCACCCGCACATGCTCGTGTTCGTGCTCGGCCATCCCGAAGCCTCCACGCATCGCCCGATGGATCCCGCCAGTGAATACTGGCGCAATGGGACTGTAGGGCACTTCCGTACCGATCGGTAGGGGGCCGGACCGGGAAAGTTACCCCGAGTACGACATAGGGTCGGGGCGTGGCAGACAAGCGTGAATACCGCATGGAGGAGCTGGCCAGGGAGGCCGGGATCACGGTGCGCACCCTGCGCTTCTACCGCGAGCGCAAGCTGATCGGGCCACCGCGCCGCGAGGGCCGTATCGCCTGGTACGACGAGAGTCACCTCAACCGCCTGCGCACCATCGCCGCTCTGCTGGAACGCGGACACACGCTCAGCGGCATCGCCGAACTGGCCGAGGCCTTCGAACACGGCCGCGGCGTCGGCGACGTCCTCGGTCTCGGCACCCCCACCGAGGAGGAGCCGGTCCGCCTCACCCCCGAGGAACTCGCCGCCCGCTTCGAGGGCGAGGTCACCCCCGAGAACCTCGCCTCCGCGATGGAACTCGGCTACGTGGGCGCCGACGGCGACGAGATCGTCCACATCAGCCGCCGCCTGCTCGACGTCTCCTCCGCCCTGGTCCGCGAGGGCATCCCGCTGGCCGAGGTGCTCACCACCGGCGCCCGGGTCCGCGAGCACGCGGAGGCCCTGGCGGACCTCTTCGCCGACCTGGTGCTGCGCCACGCGGGCCGGGACGACCTCACCCGGCTGCGCCCGCTGGCCCGCAGCGTCGTGGAGGCGGAACTGTCCCTGGCGCTGGACCGGCGGCTGCAGCGGGCGCAGAGACCGTAAGTTCAGAGGTCGCAGACCTCAGCGGCCGTAGATACAGAGGCCGCAGGCTCAGAGGCCCCAGGGCCAGAGGCCGCAGGCTCAGAGGTCGTAGACGACCGTCACCGGAGCGTGGTCCGACCACCGCTCGGCGTGCGTGGCCGCGCGCTCGACGAACCCCTTGACCGCCCGGCCGGCCAGTCCCGGCGTCGCGACGTGGTAGTCGATGCGCCACCCGGTGTCGTTGTCGAAGGCCCGCCCGCGGTAGGACCACCACGAGTACGGCCCCTCCACGTCCGGATGCAGGGCCCGTACGACGTCGACGTAGCCGCCGTCCGCCGGGTCGAGGACCCGTCCGAGCCACTCCCGCTCCTCGGGCAGGAAGCCGGAGTTCTTGACGTTGCCGCGCCAGTTCTTCAGGTCGGCGCGCTGGTGGGCGATGTTCCAGTCGCCGCAGACGACCACCTCACGGCCGTCGGCGGCGGCCCGCTCGCGCAACTCCTTCAGGTACGCGAGGAACTCGCCCATGAAGCGGACCTTCTCCTCCTGCCGCTCGGTGCCCACCTCGCCGGAGGGTAGGTAGAGGGAGGCGACCGTCACGCCGGGCAGGTCGGCCTCGACGTACCGCCCGCTCGCGTCGAACTCCGCCGACCCGAAGCCGACCCGGACCCGGTCGGGCTCGCGGCGGGCGTAGAGGGAGACGCCGGCGCGCCCCTTGGCGGCGGCGGGCGCGTGCACCGTGTACCAGCCCTCGGGCGCGCGGACCTGCTCGGGCAGCTGCTCCGGCTCGGCCCGCACCTCCTGCAGGCACAGCACATCGGCGGAGGTGCCGGAGAGCCACTCCACGAAGCCCTTCTTCGCGGCGGCGCGCAGTCCATTGACGTTGGCGGAGGTCACAGTGAGCACGCCGGAACGATACCGGCACACTGGACGGCGTCCCGTTCCCTCATGAATTCACATACGGTGTATAACATGCATATCCGCCGCGTCCCGTTCGACCACCCCGACGCCGTCAAGCTCAACGACCAGGTCCAGGCCGAGTACCACGTCCGCTACGGCGACGGTGGCGACGCCACCGAGCTGGCCCCGGAGGACTTCGAGCCGCCGAACGGCGTGTACCTGATCGCCTACGACGCCGACGACAGCCCCGTCGCCACCGGCGGCTGGCGCTCCCGGGACGCCAACGGCGAGGGCAACCGCGACGGGGACGCCGAGCTGAAGCGGATGTACGTGATCGACGGCATGCGCGGCCGCGGCCTCGCCCGCCGCATCCTGGCCGCCCTGGAGGAGGACGCGCGCGCGGCCGGCCGCCTGCGCATGGTCCTGGAGACCGGCACGAAGCAGCCGGAGGCCGTCGCCCTGTACACGTCCTCCGGCTACGAGCCCTGCGAGAAGTTCGGCTACTACCGCTTCCACCCGGAGAGCCTGTGCTACGCCAAGCCGCTCAACCCCTGAGCCGGTCGGCCACGGCCCGGACCTGCCTGTTCTTCGAGCGGTCCGCACGCGTCACACCGATCGCCCACGCGAGCGCGTAGACAACGGCGAGCCCTGCCGACAGCCGGGTGGTGCCGGGCATGCCGATGGACGCGGCCAGGGGTGCCACCGCGAGAGACGACACGCCCTGGAAAGCGGAGGACAGACCGAAGACGAGGACCATGACACGGCCGCGGATGTGGTCCGGGGTCGCGAGTTGCAGGCCGTTGACGGCGAGGATGGCGCACGCACCCACTCCGAGGTGGCCGATCAGCGCCGCGGCCATGGCCGGGCCCAGGGCCGTGACCTGGGCCAGGGCAAGGTAGCCGAACCCGAAGAGTGCCAGGGCGGCGCCGGCCGTGTGCAGTCGCCGGCGCGTCGACCCGGCGACGAGCCGTCGGCCGAGGAAGGGACCGAGCACGGCCCCGAGCCCTTGGGCCAGGTACAGCGCCCCGACGCCGGCGTCACCGGCGTGGAAGCGGTCGAGGGCGTACACCGGCAGCAGGCCCACGATGCCGTAGCAGAGGCGCATTCCGACAGTCAGCCACAGGAACGCGGACACCACCGGGGTGGCCCGGACGAAGTTCCGGAGTTCGGCCATATCGGCCCGCATCCGGATCCGACGAGTCGTCATCGCCACGGAGAGCGGCCGCCTGATCCTCGCGACGAGGAGCGCGGAGACGGCGAAGGACGCACCGTCGATGACGAGGGTGGCCGAGGCGCCCCATGCCGCACAGACCACGCCTCCGAGGCCGGCTCCCACCAGCAGACCCGCCGAGTACAGGCTTCCGAGCAGGGTCTGGGCCAGGGGGAGTTCGCGCGCGGTGACGAGGTTCGGCAGGGCGGCCTCAGGGATGGGGCTCGCGACGGCGGCGGCGAGGGAGAGCCCCGCCAGACAGCCGAGGGCCAGCGGGACGGACCGGGTGTGAAAGGCGGTCAGCAGGCCGGCGGCCGGGATGACCGCGCCCAGGTCGCACGCGATGCGCAGGCGTCGCCGGTCGAAGCGGTCGGTGAGCGGACCGATCAGCGGCAGCAGTACCACGCCGGGCAGCGAGTTGACGGCGAACAGCAGTGCTGTCCAGCCCGGCGAGCCCGTGTGGCGGTAGACAAAGCCGCTGAGGGCGACGAAGGTGAACCAGTCACCTGTCAGGCTGAGAGCGGAAGCGCAGAAGAGGCGCCGGAAGTCGGCGTTGTCACGCATGAGCGCGACAACGCCTCCATGAAAGCGCGGTCGAGCGAGGAACACCAGTGACTCCAGCGGTGGACGTCCCGATCGACGGCCGGGACGAACGACGGAAATGACGTCGTGTGCTCCGCGGCCCGAGCAAGGGACCACGGAACGACGGCTGGTCAGTCACAGAGGTGATGCACGACAGGCATCGTACCCGGCAGACGCCCGCCAACTGCCGGACGTGATCCGGCCGTTCAGCAGGGAGTGCAGGGTCGGCAGGGAGGGCAGGGTCGGCAGGGAGGGCAGGGTCGGCAGGGAGGGCAGGGTCGGCAAGGTGCTCGACCGGGACCCCAGATGGAGGCATCCGCACAACGATGAGCACTGAGCCGGTGGGACTGCTGCGCGTGTTGATCGTCCACGAGCGTCCTTCGGCGCACCGCGTGCTCTGCCACGCCCGCAGCGTCAGCCGGGAGCGGGGAGTCTTCATCGACGGTTCGGTGCGCCCGGTGGACAGCCCACCGGGCGCCGTGATTTCCCCGGTCCGGGTGGCCCGTATGCACCGGCAGCCGTACAAGGAGTTCACCGAGTTGCCGGCCGCCTGGAGTGCTGTCGTCGAGCTCGAGGGCCCGGACCTGTCCTGGGTGCAGGTCGAGGCGAAGCTCCGGGCGGTCCCGTCGGCGACCTGGACGGAGCGGGGACAGGGGCAGGGGCGAGGGCAGGCGAGCTGAGTACCGCCTCCGGCGGCAGCCGAACGTCGCTGCCGTACAACATGCCGGAGCCCCGGTCGGTATTCACCGACCGGGGCTCCGAGCTGCGTGGACCTGAGGGGATTTGAACCCCTGGCCCCCTCGATGCGAACGAGGTGCGCTACCGGACTGCGCCACAGGCCCTTGCAACGAGTGAAACTCTAGCATCCCGATCGCGGTGCTTGGAAATCCGTTCCCGGGCCCGCCGACGAAGGCGGCGCAGGTGGGCGTGGTGGACGGTGGCGCGCTACTCGTTGGCGGCACGCGGCCGCTCGCCGTCCTCGTACTGGTCGAACAACGGCGTACGCCCCCGCTCCCGCGCCCGCCGGGCCGAGGCCGCCCGACGGGCGTCACTGCGCACGTCGTCGTCGGCCCGGTCCTCCTCGGCGGCGTCCGCGTGCGAGTCCGCGTGCGGGTGCGAGTCCGCGTGCGGGTGCGCGTGCTCCTGCGCGTGCGTGGCGGCGGGGTCCCCGGTCCGCTCGGCGCCGGGCGCGGCCGCCGCCTCCTGCTCCCGGCCGACGGAACTCGACCGCGCCGAACTCCACGTGTCCGGCGCCCCGAGGTCCACGTCCGTGGCGGCCCGCGGAGCGACCGGCGCGGTCACGTACGTCGGCAACGGCACCGGCACCGGGTCCCAGCTCTCCCCGTGGCCGGGCAGTCGCTGGCGCTCCCGCTGCTGGTCGACCCACTCGGCGTGGTCGGTCTGCTCGACGAGCGCACGCCGGTCGGCGGCCAGCGCGGACAAGCCGGGGTCGGTCTCCGGCTCAGGCCCTTCCTCCGGTTCGTCGGCGTCCGCCTCGACGGAGGGACGCCGACGCGGCTGGCGCTGCTGGCGCTCCCGCAGCCGCTGCGCGGCGGCCTCGGCGCGGCGCCGGTCCATCTGAAAGGCGAAGCGACGACGCTCCTGGGAGCGCAGATGGGCGATGTACGCGCTGAGCAGTATCGCGGGCACGCCGGGCGCCCACAGCAGAGCGAGTCCGCCGACGGCCGCGACGATCGCGCCGAGGGTGAAGGCGAGGAACAGCACGACGGTCGTGCGTCGGCGGCGCGCGAGCACCTTCGTGCGCCGGGCGCGCGCTGCGGCCGCTTCCGCCGAGGGCGTACGCCTGGCGGCGGGAACGCGCTTGCGCGCCGGTGCGGAGTTCTGTGCGGGCGCCGGCGCGGAACCGGATGCGCGCGCCGGTGCGGAACCGGATGCCGACGCCGGCGCGTCCGAGGGTTCGTGCGCCGGTTGCGCACGCCCGGCCGCCCGCGCCTGCACCTCTGCGCGGGCCTGCGGGCGGGTCGGGGGCATGGCGAAGGCCCGGACGTCCACCGAGTCGGTGACGGCGTCCGGAGCGTCGGCGTCGGGCTCCCCCTCGTCGGCGGAGCGCGCGCGCAGGTCCTTGGCGTACCGGCGCTCCATCCCCGCCCGTCCGGACAGCAACCGGATGGCTGTGCTGAAGCGTTCCGTCGGACGGGCCTCGTTCAGCTCGTCCTGCCTACGGAGCCACATCGGCACCAAGTAGGCGGCCCAGGCCCCGACAATGACTGCGTAGATGAGGCCGCTGCTGCTCACGCCTCACACGGTAGAGGGGTTTGCGTGAGGCCATCCGCCAATTGAGCCGGTGTGTCGCACGATCTGGCTGATATTTCGAACTTTTTTTGTGACCGACGCGATCAGCAGTCCACCACCCACCGGAGAATTAATGCCCGGAGACGGTCGACGCGCCACCGAATTCGAACGTTTATTCAATTCCTGGGACTAGGCGGGATTACCCGGCGTGTTCTGCGGGTTCCGCGGAGTGCCTCGCGAGGTCCCCGGCGACGTCTGCTGGGAGCGTGCCCGATGCCAGCGGCTCAGCAGTCCGTCCGGAACCTCTTCCGCGGTGAGCGCGAAGACGAGGTGGTCGCGCCAGGCTCCGTCGATGTGGAGATAACGCGGCCGCAGGCCCTCCTCACGGAATCCGAGTTTTTCCACGACCCGGCGGCTGGGCCCGTTCTCGGGGCGAATGCAGACCTCGATGCGGTGCAGACCGACGGTCCGGAAACAGTGGTCCACGGCGAGCGCCACGGCCGTCGGCATCACACCGCGTCCGGCGACCGCCTCGTCGACCCAGTAGCCGACGTGTCCCGAGCACATCGAGCCCCAGGTGATCCCGGCGACCGTCAACTGCCCGACCAGCCGTCCCTGGTACTCGATGACGAAGGGCAGCATCCGGTGCGCGTTGGCCTCCGACCGCAGATGACGGACCATCTGGCGGTAGGTCGGCCGGTGCGTGACGGGCCCGCTGGGCGTGGGCGGCGGGATGGTCGCCTCCCAGGGGCGCAGCCAGTCCCGGTTGCGCCGGTTGACCTCGCGCCAGGCCCGCTGGTCGCGCATTCTTATCGGCCGGAGGACGACGTCGCCGTCCGCCAGCACGACGGGCCAGGATGGGCTGTTCAGCTCGCACCCCCAGGGGTGGGGCCGGGTCTCGGGTGGTCACCGCCACGGACCTGGTCGACGGCATGGATCAGCAGGGGCTCGAGGACGGCCAGCCCGTCCTTCACCCCGCCGGCCGAACCCGGCAGATTGACGATCAGCGTCCGCCCCGCCACTCCCGACAGGCCCCGGGAGAGCACGGCGGTCGGCACCTTCTCCCGTCCGAACGCCCTGATGGCCTCGGCAATGCCCGGCACCTCGAAGTCGATCACCCGGCGCGTCGCCTCGGGCGTCCGGTCGGTCGGCGAGATGCCGGTGCCGCCGGTCGTGACGACGACGTCGTACCCGGCCTCGACCGCGGCACGCAGCGCGGCCTCCACGGGATCCCCGTCGGGCACGATCTGCGGCCCCTCGACGGCGAAGCCGAAGCCCGCGAGGCCCTCGGCGATCAGCGGGCCGCCCCGGTCCTCGTAGACGCCGGCAGCGGCACGGTTGGACGCGGTCACGACGAGCGCACGATAGGGCGCGGGCGTGCCGCTCCCGGCGTGCGCCCCGGCGCTCACGCCCGGCTCCAGTCGCCCGATTTGCCGCCCGTCTTCTCCTCCACCCGGACGTCCGTGATGACCGCTCCCTTGTCGACGGCCTTGACCATGTCGATCACGGTGAGCGCGGCGACGGAGACCGCGGTGAGGGCCTCCATCTCGACGCCCGTGCGGTCCGTCGTCTTCACCGTGGCGCGGATCTCCACGGCGTCGTCCGCGACCGACAGATCCAGCTTCACACCGGACAGCGACAAGGGGTGACACAGCGGGATGAGGTCCGGTGTGCGCTTGGCGCCCATGATGCCCGCGATCCGCGCCGTGGCGAGCGCGTCGCCCTTGGGGACTCCCTCGCCGCGCAGCAGCTCGACCACGCGCGGTGAGACGAGGACGCGTCCGCTGGCGCGGGCGGTGCGCGCGGTGACGTCCTTGTCCGAGACGTCGACCATGCGGGCGGCGCCGGCGTCGTCGATGTGCGTCAAGCGGTCCTGCGTACTCATGCTGTGTGGCACTCCCGGTCCGGGCCCGCCGCGGTACGGCGCGCAGGCCTGCTGTGCGCGACACGGTACCGCCAAGACGGCGCGGACAGCGGACCAGGACCCGTCCCCGCGGACCGCCACACGCGCGTGCGCTCAGCGGAGCAGGACGACCTCGACCTCGGCACCGGGTTCGACGGACTCCACGTCCTCCGGAACGACGATCAGCGCGTCCGCGCGCGCGAGGGCGGCGACCAGGTGCGAGCCGGCCCCGCCGACCGGGGTCACGGAACCATCGGCGTACTCGCCCCGCAGGAACTGCCTGCGCCCCTTGGGCGAGGTCAGCGCCTTGCCGGTGGTCAGGGTGGCGCGGGTCCTCGGCCGGTGGACGTCGTCGAGTCCCATGAGAGTGCGGATCGCGGGACGGACGAAGAGTTCGAAGGAGACGTACGACGAGACGGGGTTGCCCGGCAGTGCGAGCAGCGGGATGTGGTCGGGGCCGACGGAGCCGAAGCCCTGGGGCTTGCCGGGCTGCATGGCGAGCTTGCGGAACTCGACGCCGCTGCCGGCCTCGTCCTCGTCGCCGACGTGCGACAGCGCCTCCTTGACGACGTCGTACGCCCCGACGCTGACACCGCCCGTGGTGACCATCAGGTCGGCGCGGACGAGCTGGTCCTCGATGGTGGAGCGCAGGATCTCGGCGTCGTCGACCACGGCGCCCACCCGGTAGGCGATGGCGCCGGCGTCGCGGGCGGCGGCGGTGAGGGCGAAGCTGTTGGAGTCGTAGATCTGGCCGCTGCCCAGTTCCTCGTCGGGCTGGACGAGTTCGCTGCCGGTGGACAGGACGACCACGCGCGGGCGCGGGCGTACGCGTACCGTTCCCCGGCCGATGGACGCCAGCAGAGCGATCTGCGGGGGCCCGAGGACGGTGCCGGCATCGAGCGCGCGGTCGCCGGCCTTGACGTCGCTGCCCGTCGCGCGCACGTGCGCGCGTGCCTCCGCGGGCCGGTACACGTGCACCTGTCCCTCGGCGCCCTCGGGCGCCAGGCTGCTGGCACGCATGCCCGTGACCGGGCCCTCGCCGAGGCCCCCGTCGGTCCACTCGACAGGGACGACGGTCTCGGCGCCGGGCGGCAGCGGGGCGCCCGTCATGATGCGCGCGGCCTGGCCGGGACCCACGTGGATCAGATCGGCCTGGCCCGCCGCGACGTCCCCGACGACGTCCAGGACGGCGGGGAACTCCTCGCTCGCGCCCGCGACATCCGCGACCCGCACCGCGTAGCCGTCCATGGAGCTGTTGTCGAACGGCGGCAGCGAGACCGGCACCGTGACGTCCTCGACCAGGACGCAGCCCTGTGCGTCCAGCAGGTTCAGCTCGATGGGTTCGAGAGGACGGACGGTCGCGAGGATGTCCTCCAGGTGCTCGTCCACCGACCACAAGTGGTCCTGGCCGACGGTGCGGGGCGCGGCGCTGTTCAAATCGCTACATCTCCTCGGCTACGTAACTGCGAAGCCAGGCCCGGAAGTCCGGGCCCAGGTCTTCACGTTCGCACGCGAGTCTGACAATGGCACGCAAGTAGTCGCCACGGTCACCGGTGTCATAGCGACGGCCCTTGAAGACGACGCCGTGCACCGGGCCGCCGGCCTTGTCGCCCTCCGCGAGCTGCTGAAGGGCGTCGGTGAGCTGGATCTCGCCGCCACGGCCCGGCTCGGTCTTGCGCAGTATGTCGAAGATGTGCGGGTCGAGCACATATCGTCCGATGACCGCGTAGTTGGACGGCGCGTCGGCCGCGTCGGGCTTCTCGACCATGCCGGTCACCTTGACGACGTCGCTGTCCTCGGTGGGCTCGACGGCCGCGCACCCGTAGAGGTGGATCTGCTCCGGGGCGACCTCCATCAGCGCGATGACGCTGCCGCCGCGCTGCTCCTGCACCTCGACCATGCGCGCGAGGAGCGGGTCGCGCGGGTCGATCAGGTCGTCACCGAGCAGGACGGCGAAGGGCTCCTGGCCGACGTGCGGGGCCGCGCACAGGACGGCGTGGCCGAGGCCCTTGGGGTCGCCCTGTCGCACGTAGTGCATGGTCGCCAGGTCGCTCGAGGCCTGGACCTTGGCGAGCCGGCCGGCGTCGCCCTTCCTCTGGAGAGCCGACTCGAGCTCGTAGTTGCGGTCGAAGTGGTCCTCCAGGGGGCGCTTGTTGCGGCCCGTGATCATGAGGACGTCGTCGAGGCCCGCGGAGACGGCCTCCTCGACCACATACTGGATCGCCGGCTTGTCGACGACCGGCAGCATCTCCTTGGGAGTGGCTTTGGTGGCCGGCAGGAACCGGGTACCGAGGCCCGCTGCGGGAATGACAGCCTTGCTGATCCTGAGGTGCGACTGGGTCATGCCCGCAACCTTATCCGGTGCCTTTGCAAGGAATCTGTAGCTTCAGTTAATTGGCCCTTATTTGAGCACATTAGGAAAGGTACAGGTACGACCTGTGAATCACATCGGACGTGCTGCCGAGCCTGGCAAGCGGATGTTGCGGCGAGAGATCCTGACGGTGAGAAGCAGGTTGACCGCGGATGACGTGCAGGAGGCGGCGAACGCGCTGGCCGGGCGCGCGCTCGAACTGCCGGAGTTGGCGCACGCGCGCACGGTGGCGGCGTACGTCTCGGTGGGAACCGAGCCGGGAACTGTCGCCCTGTTGGACGCGCTGCGCGCGCGGGGCGTGCGCGTACTGCTCCCGGTGCTCCTCCCGGACAACGACCTGGACTGGAGTGCGTACGCCGGCGAGGGCTCCCTCGCGCGGGTGCGGCACGGCGGGAAGATGGCGCTCTTCGAGCCGGTCGGCGACCGACTGGGGCCGGATGCCGTGGCCGAGGCGGACGTGGTGCTGCTGCCGGGGCTGGCGGTCGACACGCGCGGGCTGCGGCTGGGGCGCGGCGGAGGATCGTACGACCGTGTGCTCGCGCGGCTGGAACGCGCGGGCGCACGCCCCGCGCTCTTGGTACTGCTCTACGACTCGGAAGTCGTCGCGCGCGTGCCGGAGGAGGCGCACGACCGGCCGGTGCACGCGGTGGTGACACCGTCGGGCGTGCGCCGCTTCGGTGGTGGTGAGGACGGCAGCGGCGGCGCGTGACCGTCCGGCAGGCGCACGGCACCAGCCGGACACCTCGCGCACGCCTGCCGCGCCCGGCGCACACCCCCACGCACGCGCCCCGGCGCGCGAAGGGGCCCTCCACGCGTGCGTGGAGGGCCCCTTCGCGCGCCTCGCGGCCTCAGCCCCGGGGACGGCTCACGGCTTCAGCACCAGCGTGTCGCTCGTGCCCTTGTCGACCGCGTCGCCCGAGAAGGACCACGGCAGCAGTTCGCCCTTGGCCCACTTGCCGGTCTGGTCGGTGTAGTGGGCGCTGTAGGCGTGCCCGGACGCTCCGGTGAGGTTGATCCACTTCGACTTGTCGAGGTCGCCGAGGTTGACCACCATCCGCATCGACGGCACCCACACGACGCCGTAGCCTCCGGCGGCGTTCCATCCGCTGGCGTTGACCGTGGCCTCGCCGCCGCTGAGCTTCCAGGGTCCGCGGTTGAGGACGTACTGCAGGAAGCCGGGGCCCTCGGTGCCGAGCGTCTGGTTCTTCAGGAACAGGCGGTGCAGCCGGCCCCAGCTCCAGGTGTCGGTGTCCTTGCCGAGCTTGGCGGTCAGCTCCCAGCGAGCGTCGATCATGGCGCGCTTGAACAGCTGGTCGCGGTTCTCGGCCTTCGGGCGGTCGCCGACCCCGCCCGGGGTCCTCCACCAGTCGCTGTTCTCGTCGTCCATGAGGTTGCGGACCACCTCGAACCAGCGGTCGCCGCCGTCGGGCTGCGCCTGGTCGGTGTCGCGCTGGCCGCACTCCCGCACCTTCTCGGTGTCGTCCACGGGGCCGGTGGTGTTGACCGGGTCGACCCACAGGCACTGTCCCTTGACCCGCAGCTCCTTGGGGAGCTTGTTGCCGAAGGCGAGCTTGAGGATGTTGCGCCAGACGGCGTTGAAGTAGGCGGCCGCGGCCGAGTCGGCGTCCTGGGTGTAGTCCCAGCCCTCGAGCAGCTCCTGCGCGTCGCGGACCGCCTTGTCATCGATGTCGATCTTGAGCAGCTTGGGCACGAGCAGCTTGGCGATCTGGCTGCTGTTGTCCATCTGCATCTGGCGCATGTCGTCGGTGGAGATCTTGCCGCCGCCCTTGATCTTCGACTCGATCAGGTCGGTGATGCGCTGGCTGCGAGTGCCGTAGCCCCAGTCCGTGGTGAGCGTGTAGGGGTACTTGTCCTCGTCGACGACGGCCTGATTGGCGGTGACGATGTAGCCGCGCTCCGGGTCGAACTCGTAGGGCAGCGCGTCCTGCGGGATGTATCCGGTCCACTCGTACTTGGAGTCCCAGCCGGGCGCCGGGATGGAGCCGTCGTGGCCCTGCGCGCGCAGGGGGATCTTTCCGGGCAGCGTGTAGCCGATGTGGTTCTTGGTGTCGGCGTAGATCAGGTTCTGCGAGGGCACGTCGAACAGGGTGGCGGCGGCCCGGAAGCCGCTCCAGTCGGCCGCCCTGTCCATAGCGAAGACGGCGTCCATGGTGGTACCCGCGTCGAGGGCGGTCCAGCGCAGGGCGATGCCGTAGCCGTCGCCGCGGTCGGGCGCCGCGGTGTCGACGGTGGCCTTCTTGCCCACCTTCACGAGTTCGTTGTCGCGGTCGGACAGCAGGGGTCCGTTGTTGGTCTCCCGGACGACGATCTTCTTCGACTTGCCGCCGGCGACCTTGATGGTCTCCTCGCGGGTGGTGAAGGGCTTCACCTTGCCGTCGTACAGGTAGCCGTCGCCGCTGAGCTTCTCCAGGTACAGGTCGGTGACGTCGACTCCGGAGTTCGTCATGCCCCAGGCGATGTTCTGGTTGTGGCCTATGACCACGCCGGGCATGCCGGCGAAGGTGTAACCGGTGACGTCGTACCGGCACTTGCTGGAGACGGTCCGGCAGTGCAGGCCCATCTGGTACCACACGGACGGCAGCGAGGCCGACAGGTGCGGGTCATTGGCCAGCAGGGGCTTGCCGGTGATGGTGTACTTCCCCGCCACGACCCAGGAGTTCGAGCCGATGCCCTGGCCGTTCACCCCGACCGCCGCGGGCACGTCGTCCAGGACGTCGTAGAGGCCCGACAGCTGGCTCTCCAGGGCGGAGGACCCGGTCGCCGAGGCCGGCGAGGCCGTGCCCGTCGTGCCGGTCGTGCCCGACGTACCCGACGTACCCGACGTACCCGACGCACCGGTCGTACCGGTCGTACCGGTCGTACCGCTCGTGGACGTCCCGGCGGTCGACGTGCTGCCGGCCTTCTGGAACGTCTTCGTCAGCTCGTCGTACTGACCTTCCTGCACGATCGCCTTGTTGCGGCTGTACGGGTAGTCCGGGTACAGGTCCTTGATCTGCTTGGGGCCGAGCCTGCTGGTCATCAGGGCGCGGTCGATCTCGTCCTGCATGTTGCCGCGCAGGTCCCAGGCCATCGCCTTCAGCCAGGAGACCGAGTCGACGGGGGTCCACTTCTCGGGCTTGTAGTCGTTGGTGAAGCCCAGAGCGGCGTATTCGAGGGAGATCTCCTTGCCGTCCCTGCCCTTGAGGTAGGCGTTGACTCCCTTGGCGTACGCCTGGAGGTACTTCTTCGTGGAGGCCGACAGCTTGGTGTCGTACTCCTTCTTCGCCACCCGGTCCCAGCCGAGCGTGCGCAGGAACTCGTCGTTGCCGACCTGGCTCTTGCCGAACATCTCCGACAGGCGCCCGGAGGTCATGTGACGGCGCACGTCCATCTCGTAGAACCGGTCCTGCGCCTGCACGTAGCCCTGCGCCATGAACAGGTCCTCTTCGGAGGAGGCGTAGATCTGCGGGATGCCGTAGCCGTCGCGTTTGACGTCCACGGGCCCCGACAGGCCCTCGATGGTGACCGAGCCCTTCGTCTGCGGGAAGGAGGCCCGGACCGTACTGACTGACCAGTACGCCCCGTACGCGACGCCTCCGACGATGGCCAGCACGAGGACGAGGACGAGCAGGCGGGCTCTGCGCCCCTTCTTCCTGCCGGACTTGCCGGGCTGCTGACCCGTTGAGGCGGTGGTGTTGGGGGGCATCGCTGTCCTTGCTGTCCTAACGCGAGCGGCAGGCGGTCCTGGAGTGCTGGAGCAACCATAGGCGCAGGGCCCGACACCACTTGACGCGGAGTCGGGAACCGGCCCGGATGAGCGTTCGATCTTGCCGTGCAAGCGTCAAGAGATCGTCAAGAGTTAGGTAAGGTAACAAAGTACTTGGGTGCGGAGTTACCCCGCTTCGTGTCCTATGTACGAGAGCTCCCGCGCGGGATGCGCGCGAGCCGTCGAAGGGAACGGCCGCTGACTGTCCACCACCTCAACCAGCTTCTGCTCGTCTGCTCGCTCGTCCTGCTCGTCGCCGTGGCAGCGGTCCGGATCTCCTCGCGCAGCGGGCTCCCCAGCCTGCTCGTGTACCTGGGGATCGGGGTCCTCATGGGCCAGGACGGAATCGGCCACGTCCACTTCGACAACGCCGAACTGACCCAGGTCATCGGATACGCCGCCCTCGTCGTGATCCTCGCCGAAGGCGGTCTGGGCACGAAGTGGAACGAGGTCAGGCCGGCCCTGCCTGCCGCCTCCGCACTGGCGCTGGTCGGGGTCGCGGTCAGCGTGGGAGTCACCGCGACGGGGGCGCACTACCTCACGGGTCTGCCATGGCGGCAGGCGCTCATCATCGGGGCGGTCGTGTCCTCCACGGACGCGGCGGCGGTCTTCTCGGTGCTGCGGAAAATACCTCTGCCCGCGCGCGTGACGGGCACCCTGGAGGCCGAGTCCGGCTTCAACGACGCACCCGTGGTCATCCTGGTCGTCGCCTTCTCCACCGCCGGCCCGATCGACCACTGGTACACACTGCTGGGCGAGATAGCCCTCGAGCTGGCCATCGGCGCGGCCGTCGGCCTCGCGGTGGGCCTGCTCGGCTCCTGGGGCCTTCGGCACGTGGCCCTGCCCGCCTCCGGCCTTTACCCCATCGCCGTCATGGCCATCGCCGTCACGGCGTACGCGGCGGGCGCGCTGGCGCACGGCAGCGGCTTCCTCGCCGTCTACCTCGCCTCGATGGTGTTGGGCAACGCGAAGCTGCCGCACTGGCCCGCCACGCGCGGGTTCGCCGAAGGGCTCGGCTGGATCGCCCAGATCGGCATGTTCGTCCTGCTCGGCCTGCTGGTCACCCCGCACGACCTGGGCGACGACGTCTGGCCCGCCCTCGTCATCGGGCTGGTGCTGACCATGGTGGCGCGTCCGCTCAGCGTCGTGGCGTGTCTCACACCCTTCCGGGTGCCCCGGTCGGAGCAGGTCCTGCTGTCCTGGGCCGGACTGCGCGGCGCCGTGCCCATCATCCTGGCGACGATCCCCATGGTGGAGGGCGTCGACGCCAGCCGCCGGATCTTCAACATCGTCTTCGTCCTGGTCGTCGTCTACACCCTCATCCAGGGGCCGACGCTGCCCTGGGTCGCCCGTACCCTCGGCCTGGGCAAGAGCGGCGAGGCGGCTGACCTGGGCATCGAGTCGGCGCCCCTGGAGCGGCTGCGCGGACATCTGCTGTCCGTCACCATCGCCGAGGGGTCGAAGATGCACGGCGTCGAGATCAACGAACTGCGCCTGCCGGCCGGATCCGCCGTCACGCTCGTCGTACGTGACGGAAAATCGTTCGTCCCGCTTCCCGCGACGGTGCTGCGGCGCGGGGACGAACTCCTGGTCGTCGCCACCGACCCGGTGCGGGACGCGGCGGAGCGCCGACTGCGCGCCGTGGGACGCGGTGGAAAGCTGGCCGGATGGCTGGGGACGGACGGCGCGGAGGCGAGGGGCTGAGGGCGGAGGGCGTCGCGCTCGCGCCGGGCGTGCGCGGCGCGGCGGCCATTCACGGACGCGCGCGCAGGCGCCGGCTGTATTGGTCCGCGGCGCGGGCGTGAGGGGCGTGCGCAGCGCGCAGAACGGCGCAGCCTTCCGTTAAGGGCGTGTTTCATACGGTTCACCACCCCGGCAATCGCAGGCTGACGACCTCATGGTGCTCGCTTTCACAGGCCCACCGGCCGTGATCCTTGTATGCTGAAGGCGCACCCTGATCGAACCAACTCTGCCTGACGCAGAGCTGGCGCGACCGTATGGCGGCCGGGACGCTCCTCGCATCAGCGCCGGCATCTACCGCAGTCCGCGCATGAGGACAGCTCTCGGCGCTTCCGCAACGGCGCGCTACCAGGCGGCGGAAAGGCACGGGCCGTGGCATCCACGGTCACCAGCGAGTCGTCGAAGGACTCGTCGGCATCCTCCCGTCCGGGATACGGGCAACTGCTGCGCACCCGTGGCGCCTGGACGTTCCTGATTCCGGGCTTCGCGGCGCGGCAGCCGTTCGCGATGCTCACCATCTCCATCGTGCTGCTCGTGCAGCACACCACCGGCTCGTACGGCGCGGCGGGCGCCGCCGCGGCGGTCACCGGCGTCTCCATGGCGCTGTTCGCGCCCTTCAGCGGCCGGCTCGCCGACCGGTACGGGCAGCGCGCCGTACTCGTGCCGGGCGTGACGCTGCACGCGCTGTCGGGCCTGGCTCTGACGGCGCTCGCGCTGGGACACGCGCCCTTGTGGGCGCTGTTCGCCGCGGCCGTGCCCACCGGCGCCTCGGTGCCGCAGATCGGGCCGATGGTGCGCGCCCGCTGGGGCGTGAGGCTCCAGGACTCGCCCCTGATGACCACTGCCGCGGCCTTCGAGTCGGTCACGGACGAACTGACCTTCGTCATCGGCCCGCTGCTGGCCACCGCCCTGTGCACCGCCGTGGACCCGGCCGCGGGCCTGGTGACGGAAGCCGCGCTCACACTGCTCGGCGGCCTGCTGTTCGCGGCGCAGAAGAACACGGAGCCCGCGGTGACCGGCACCGGGCACGCGCGCGTGAAGCACGGGTCGGCACTGCGTGTGCCCGGCGTGCGCGTGCTCGTCGTCGCCTTCCTGGGCATCGGCTCCGTCTTCGGGGGCATGCAGGTCTCGCTGGCGGCCTTCGCCGAGTCGATCGGCGAGCCCGGGTTGAACGGCGTGCTGTACGGGATCTTCGCCGCGGGCAACATGCTCTCCGGCGTCGTCTGCGGTGCGATCGCCTGGAAGGCGGCTCCGCGGCAGCGTCTCGTGGTCGGGTACGGCGCGCTGGCGCTGGCGGCCTCCGGTCTGTGGGCCGCGCACTCGGCGCCGCTCCTCGCGGGGCTCGGCCTGCTCGTCGGCATGTGCATCGCGCCCACGCTGATCACCGGCTACACACTGGTCGACGGCCTGGTGCCGGCCGGCGCCCGCACGGAGGCCTTCACCTGGCTGACGGGGGCGGTGGCGCTCGGCCAGGCGGCCGCCGTCACGGTCGCCGGACAGCTGGAGGACCGCCTCCGGGACGGCGCCGGATTCCTCGTCCCGATGGGCGGCACGGTGCTCGCCCTGGTGACCCTGCTCACCCTCCGCTCGCGGCTCGCGGCCCGGCCCAGGCAGGTGACCGTCGCACGTGGCGTCGGTCACCGCGAGGCCGTCGCAGTGGACTGATCCTCAGGAATACGTCACTATGGATCCTCGTTAGCACTCATTGAGTGAGAGTGCCAGGAGGAAGACAGTGCCCACCTACCAGTACCAGTGCACCGAGTGTGGCGAGGGCCTCGAGGCGGTGCAGAAGTTCACCGACGACGCCCTGACCGAGTGCCCCAATTGCGGTGGCCGCCTCAAGAAGGTGTTCTCCGCGGTCGGCATTGTCTTCAAGGGTTCCGGCTTCTACCGGAACGACAGCCGCGGCTCGTCGTCCAGCAGCTCGCCGGCGTCCTCGAAGCCGTCGACGTCGTCTTCTTCGTCGTCCTCGGACGCGAAGCCGTCCAGCACCGGCTCCGCCTCCAGCAGCTCCGCCGCGTAGGCAACCACTTCTTGCGGGACCCTGCCGTCATCCGACGGCAGGGTCTTCGGCGCTTCCTGCGGCGGCTAGGGTGCGGAGCATGGCGAACAAGGCGAACGCCGAGATCGGCGTGATCGGCGGCTCCGGTTTCTACTCGTTCCTCGACGACGTGACCGAGATACAGGTGGACACCCCCTACGGGCCACCCAGCGACTCCCTCTTCCTCGGGGAGGTCGCCGGCCGACGGGTCGCCTTCCTGCCCCGGCACGGACGCGGGCACCACCTGCCGCCGCACCGCATCAACTACCGGGCCAACCTCTGGGCGCTGCGGTCGGTCGGGGTGCGCCAGGTCCTCGGCCCGTGCGCGGTGGGCGGTCTGCGCCCCGAGTACGGCCCGGGCACGCTGCTCGTGCCGGACCAGCTCGTCGACCGTACGAAATCCAGGGCGGGGACGTACTTCGACGGGCTGCCGCTTCCCGACGGGACCGTCCCGAACGTCGTGCACGTCTCCCTGGCCGACCCCTACTGCCCCGCAGGGCGCACGGCAGCGCTGAAGGCCGCACGCGGCCGGGACTGGGAGCCGGTGGACGGCGGCACACTCGTCGTGGTCGAGGGGCCCCGTTTCTCGACCCGTGCCGAATCCTTGTGGCACCAGGCGCAGGGTTGGTCCGTCGTCGGCATGACCGGGCATCCCGAGGCGGCGCTCGCCCGCGAACTCGAACTCTGCTACACGTCCATGACGCTGGTCACCGACCTCGACGCGGGCGCCGAGACCGGCGAGGGCGTCTCACACGAAGAGGTGCTGCGAGTGTTCGCGGCCAACGTCGACCGGCTGCGCGGCGTGCTGTTCGACGTGGTGGCCGGTCTGCCCGCGAACGAGGAGCGGGACTGCCTGTGCAGGAACGCGCTGGGCGGGATGGATCCGGGCTTCGCTCTGCCGTAGGGAGCAGAAACGGGGAACCGGGGGAGGTTACTGCGGGCCCTATGACAGCGCGCATGCGCTCGTCCACTCATCCACTCGTTCCCTCGTGCGGGTGGGCAGGTTGTCCACAACCCGTCGGTAATCCACCGGCTCCGGCGAGCGGCGGCGCGAAGCCTCATCGTGGGCTCGCCAGCCGATTCCTCTTCGCAGGTGGTGATCCGCGATGTCCCTGCACCATCCGTCCCTCTCCCCGCCCCCTCCGCGCCCGCCGGGTGCGGACGCTCCCGCCACATGCGAGGTTCCGCACTTCGCTCCCGTGCGGGTGCGCGGCGGGCGGTACCAGCTGCGCCGGCTCCTGGGGCACCGGAGGCGGGCACTGACGGTCGGCCTCGCCGTGACCGCGGCCGCGCTGGTGGCGGCCGTGCCGCGGGACGCCGACCGGGCGCGCGGGCATCCGGCGGCGGATCCCGTCCGCAGGCATCGTGCCGTCGAGACGGTGTCCGCTCCGGTGCGGATCGCCGACGCGGCCACGGTCCGCCTGCTGCGGCCGGGTGACCGGGTGGACGTCATCGCCGCGCAGGAGACGGCGACGGGCGGCGATGCCCGTGTGGTCGCGCGCGGGGCTCGGGTCGCACAGGTGCCGGAACCCCTGGACGGTGCGGCCGACAGCGGCGCGCTGGTCGTGCTCTCGGTGCCCCGGTCGACCGCGGCGCGCCTCGCGGGTGCGGGCGCGGCGGCCCGGTTGGCGGTGACGCTGTGCTGAACAGGGTCTCCCGCATCCTGCGTGAAATGCTGTCAAGTCCCTCTTGGAAGCCACCCGGCCGTACCGGCGCGCGTCGCGTTGACGTAGGTTGCGGAGCTGTTTGTTCCACACCCTGTGCGTGCGAGGAGAGGCCCCGCGGTGAGCGAGAAGAAGAAACCGAGCGTCTGGCAGGGCTTCAAGGCTTTCCTGATGCGCGGGAACGTCGTCGACCTGGCAGTGGCGGTGGTCATCGGCGCCGCGTTCACCAACATCGTCAACTCGGTGGTGAAGGGGATCATCAATCCGCTCGTCGGTGCGATCGGGACGAAGAGCCTCGACGGCTACAGCTCGTGCCTGGAGGCTCCGTGCCAGGTTGCAGCGGACGGCACGGTGAAGAGCGGAATACCGATCATGTGGGGCTCCGTGCTCGGTGCGACGCTCAGCTTCGTGACCGCGGCAGCGGTGGTCTACTTCCTGATGGTCCTGCCGATGTCGAAGTACCTGGCACGGCAGGAGGCCCGCCGGAAGGCGCGGGAGGGCACGCAGGAGGTCATCGAGGTGACCGAGCTGGAGGTGTTGAAGGAGATCCGCGACGCCCTGGTCGCCCAGCGCGGACGCGGGACAGTGCCCGACGAGCGGTAGGGACAGCGGCCCGCCGTGCATGGCGGGCCGTGGCCCGCGTGGCTCACAGGTGGTGGGGCGGCTTCTCGTCGAGGAAACGCTTCAGGTCCGAGGCGTCACCGCCGTCAGGGCCGGGCCGCTCGCCCCATCCGCGGTCCGTGTCGTCCGAGGACTGCTGGTCCAGCGGGTCGTCGAAGATCAGCGAGGCCTTCGGCTCGCGCGGCGCGGACTCGGGCTCGGGCTCGGGGGCGGTGCTCATGCGTCCAGAGTACGGCTCCGAGCGCGGGCCGGGCCCCGGCGGCTCAGACGGCGTTGAGGCCGTGGGCCGCGAAGATGCTCCTGGCCACAGCGGTCTGCTCAGCGGTCGGGGAGGGCGTGTCGTGCAGCACGAACGGCCGCCCGAGCGCCTGCCACTTGGCCTCGCCCAGCTTGTGGAAGGGCAGGACGTCGACGCGTGTGACGTTGCCGAGAGAGGCGGCGAAGGCGGCGACTCCGTCGATGTTGTCGGGGGCGTCGGTCAGTCCGGGCACGAGCACGAAGCGGACGTGGACCTCCTGGCCCAGGTCGGCGAGGCGCCGGGCGAAGTCGAGGGTGGGGCGCAGGGGGCGACCGGTGACCTTGCGGTAGGTGGCGGGGTCCCAGGACTTGATGTCGAGCAGGACCAGGTCGGTGTCGCGCAGGAGGGCGTCGGTGGCGCGAACGCCGAGGAAGCCCGAGGTGTCGAGGGCGGTGTGCAGGCCGAGTTCGTTCTTGAAGCGGTGCAGCAGTTCGCCGGTGAACACGGGTTGCAGCAGCGGTTCCCCTCCGCTGATGGTGGCGCCGCCGCCGGCGGCCGCGATGAACCGCGTGTACTTGCGGGCTTCGGCGACGATCTCGTCGGCCGTGGTGCGCTTGCCGTCGCGCATCCGCCAGGTGTCGGGGTTGTGGCAGTACAGGCAGGACAGCGGGCAGCCCGACAGGAAGGTGACGAAGCGGGTGCCCGGACCGTCGACGCCGGTCGACAGGTCCCACGAGTGGACGGTTCCGACGACCGGGCGGCGGGTCGCCGCGGCGGCCGGGGTGGCCGCCGCGGAAACGGGCCCGCCGGCCGGCGTCGGCAGAGCCGACGCCGGCGGATGAAGCGTGGTCATCGCCGTGCTCCCTTACAGCGAACCGTGGAAGGTGCGGTTGATGACGTCGAGCTGCTGCTCGCGCGTGAGGCGGATGAAGTTGACCGCGTAGCCGGAGACCCGGATGGTCAGCTGCGGGTACTTCTCGGGGTGCTCCATCGCGTCCTCGAGGGTCACCTTGTCGAGCACGTTGACGTTCATGTGGAAGCCGTCGCTGGCGATGAACCCGTCCAGGACGCCGGAGAGGTTGGCGACGCGCTCCTCGGGAGTGCGGCCGAGGGCGTCCGGGGTGATCGTGTTGGTCAGCGAGATGCCGTCCTCCGCGTCGTCGTACGGGAGCTTGGCGACGGAGAGCGCCGAAGCGATGTATCCGTGCTCGTCACGCCCGTTCATCGGGTTGGCGCCGGGCGCGAAGGGGGTGCCCGCGCGGCGGCCGTCGGGCGTGTTGCCGGTCTTCTTGCCGTAGACGACGTTCGAGGTGATCGTCAGGACCGACTGGGTGTGCACCGCGTTGCGGTACGTCGGGTACCGGCGGACCTTCTCCATGAACTCGTGGACGATCCACTGGGCGATGGAGTCGGCCCGGTCGTCGTTGTTGCCGTACGCCGGGTAGCTGCCCTCGATGACGTAGTCGACGGCGAGGCCGGTCTCGTCCCGGATCACCTTCACGCGTGCGTGCTTGATGGCGGACAGCGAGTCGGCGGCGACCGACAGGCCGGCGATGCCGCATGCCATGGTGCGCAGGATCGCCCGGTCGTGCAGGGCCATCTCCAGGCGCTCGTAGGCGTACTTGTCGTGCATGTAGTGGATGACGTTGAGCGCGTGGACGTAGGTCTTCGCGAGCCAGCCGAGCATGGCGTCGTAGCGTGCGAGGACCGTGTCGTAGTCGAGGTACTCGTCGGTGATCGGCTCGAAGCCCTCGACGACCGTCTTGCCGGACTTCTCGTCGCGGCCGCCGTTGATGGCGTACAGCAGGGCCTTGGCGACGTTGACGCGGGCGCCGAAGAACTGCATCTGCTTGCCCATGGCCATCGCGGAGACGCAGCAGGCGATGGCGGTGTCGTCACCGTACTTGGGGCGCATCAGCTCGTCGGACTCGAACTGCAGGGCGCTGGTGTCGATGGCGACCCGGGCGGCGTACTTCTTGAAGCCCTCGGGCAGGCGCGGGGACCAGAAGACGGTGAGGTTGGGCTCGGGCGCCGGGCCGAGGTTGTAGAGGGTGTTCAGGGCGCGGAAGGTGGTACGGGTGACCAGCGGCCGCCCGTCGTCCCCGATGCCGCCCATGGACCAGGTGACCCAGGTGGGGTCGCCGGAGTAGAGCTCGTTGTACTCGGGGGTGCGCAGGAAGCGGACGATGCGCAGCTTGACGACGAAGTCGTCGATGAGCTCCTGGGCCGCGGCCTCGGTGAGCACGCCGGCCTCGATGTCCCGTTGCAGGTAGACGTCGAGGAAGGCGTCGATGCGGCCGATCGACATGGCGGCGCCGTTCTGCTCCTTGACGGCGGCGAGGTAGGCGAAGTACAGCCACTGGATGGCCTCGCGGCCGGTCCGGGCGGGACCGGAGATGTCGTAGCCGTAGGAGAGAGCCATCACCTTGAGTTCCTGGAGGGCGCGGATCTGCTCGGCGACTTCCTCGCGTTCCTGGATCACCTCCGCACTCGGCCACTCGACTTCGAGGGCGAGCTTGTCCGCTCGCTTTGCCGCGATGAGCCGGTCCACACCGTAGAGGGCTACGCGACGGTAGTCGCCGATGATGCGGCCGCGGCCGTAGGCGTCCGGGAGGCCGGTGATGATGCCGGAGGAGCGACAGGCGCGGATCTCGGGGGTGTAGGCGTCGAAGACACCGTCGTTGTGGGTCTTGCGGAGCTTGGTGTAGATCTCCCGCACGGTGGGGTCGGCCTCGTACCCGTAGGCGTTGAGGGCACCCTCGACCATCCGCCAGCCGCCGTTGGGCATGATGGCGCGCTTGAGCGGGGCGTCGGTCTGGAGGCCGACGATGAGGTCGAGGTCGCGGTCGACGTAGCCGGGGGCGAAAGCGTCGATGCGGGAGGGCGTCTTGGCGTCGACGTCGTAGATGCCGCGCTCGATCTCGGTCGGGAACATGGCGAGGAGCTTGTTCCAGACCTTGGTGGTGCGCTCGGTGGGTCCGGCGAGGAAGGCTCCGTCACCCTCGTAGGGGGTGTAGTTGTGCTGCACGAAGTCCCGGACGTCGATGGCGTCGCGCCACAGGCCGCCTCGGAAGCCGGCCCAGGCGTCTCCCTGCGCCGACGGCTCAGGCGCCGTCCGGGGCGCGGCGGGAGTGACGTTGGTGGTCTCCGCAGGAGTGGCAGTCATGGCCCGCACCTTCCACATCGCTTCATGGGGTCGATTCCATTGCACGTCAGTGAGGGCGCGTCCGGGAGTCGCGTTGGTCCCCTATCGGGGTCCAAAGGTCCTATCGATAATCGATCAGTCTCCGGCGCGAAGGGTCTGACCTGGCCTATTCGCCGGAGAAGGGACAGGCCAGCGCCTTGTGAAATGCTTCACAAAACTCTGGGCCGGTCGGCCGCGGTGCTTGGACGCTCGACGCGCAGCGCACTCGGACTGTTTCTCGATCTCTGTTTCGTCGTGACTCTCGCCCAGGCGTGCGTCTCACTGCTGGACACCGCCGCAGACGGGCACGCGGGCACGGGGGTACTGAGATTCGCAGGAGTCCTGCTCGCCGTCTGGTGGGCGTGGATGGACTTCGGGCTTCCCGCGAAGGGGCGGGCGGCGCGAGGAGACGTGCGGCGAGCGGGGGGCGGGCGCGGACGGCGCGGGAGACGGCCGTCCGCGCGGCGGGCCGGGCCAGACTGGGGCCATGACAGTTGACGCTTTGACGGACGTCGCGGGAGTGCGAGTGGGCCATGCGACGCGCATCGGCGCCGGTTGGCTCACCGGCACCACGGTCGTGCTCGCGCCGGAGGGCGGGGCCGTCGCCGCCGTGGACGTACGGGGCGGCGGCCCCGGGACGAAGGAGACCGACGCCCTCGACCCGCGCAATCTCGTGCAGAGGGTCGACGCGATCGTGCTGACGGGCGGGAGCGCCTACGGGCTCGACTCGGCGTCCGGGGTGATGGCCTGGCTGGAAGAACAGCGGCGTGGCGTTCGCGTCGGGACCGATCCCGCGCATGTCGTGCCGGTGGTGCCCGCCGCGTGCGTCTTCGATCTGGGGCGGGGCGGCGACTTCTCCGCCCGGCCGGACGCGTCCACCGGCCGCGCCGCGGTCGAGGCGGCGGCGGAGAGCGGCTCGGGCGCGCGAGTGCCGGAAGGGTGCGTGGGCGCCGGTGCGGGAGCCGTCGTGGGCGCACTGAAGGGCGGGGTCGGCAGCGCGAGCGTCGTACTGGAGTCCGGGATCACGGTGGCCGCGCTGGTGGTGGCCAATGCGGCCGGGTCGGCGATGGATCCCGAGACGGGCGTTCTGTACGGGGAGTTGCTCCAGGGGCGCGTGAACTATCCGGAGGCGCGCGTCCATGCGGCCGCGCGCCGACGCCTCACCGACATCGCGGCGGCGAACGGGCGCCCCCCGCTCAACACGACACTCGCCGTGGTCGCCACCGACGCCGACCTGTCGAAGGCGCAGGCGCAGAAGCTGGCCGGCACGGCGCACGACGGCATCGCGCGCGCCGTGCGGCCGGTGCACCTGCTCAACGACGGCGACACGGTGTTCGCGCTGGCGACAGGGGCGCGTCCCCTCGACGCCGACAACCTCCTCGCACTGAACGAGATCCTCGCGGCCGGCGCGGACGTGGTGACCCGCGCCATCGTGCGCGCCGTGCGAGCCGCGGAGTCGGTGGACGGGCCGGGTGGAGTGTGGCCGTCGTACGAGGAGTTGTACGGGAGGGTGTGACACGACGGGGCCCTGCTCGGCTCTCTCGCACGCCGTCCGGGGCGGGGGCTGGCAGGTGGGCGGGGAACCGCGGCTCGCCGCACCGGCGGGTGCGGACGCGCCGCACGCCTCCGATTGTCCCGGTTCTGTCACGTGTCGCCGTTCCGGACGAGCGGCGGGAACCTCTCCGGCCGTTGCCGCCCTCTTTCTCCACGCACTGGAGCGGATCACGCACATCACACGAACCTGGAGCAGCCCGTGACAACGCCGAACATAGCAGCGCGGCGCGCACTGGGGGCCTGTGCCGCCCTGATGGTCGGCGCCCTCACCCTGACCGCCTGCGGCGGCAACGCCAAAGCCGATTCCAAGACCGACGGCAAGGGCGGCAGGAGTGCCTCCAAGACGTCGGCAGCGAAGATCGTCATCTCGGCGAAGGACGGATCGACCGGCGCGTCGATCAACACGACCGGGGTGAAGGTCAGCGGAGGCAAGCTGACCGAGGTGAAGATGACGGTGGCGGGGACGGGACAGACCGTGCCGGGCTCGTTGTCCGCGGACGGCACCAGCTGGAAGCCGAAGGAGCAACTGGAGCGCGGGACCAAATACCAGATATCGGCGACCGCCAAGAATGCGGGCGGTCACACGTCCGCGGCCAACTCCATCTTCACGACCGTCTCTTCGGGGAACAGCTTCATCGGCACGTACACGCCGGACAACGGCACGACGGTCGGTGTCGGGATGCCGGTGTCGTTCACCTTCGACAAGGCGATCAGCGACAAGAAGGCCGTGCAGTCGCACATCGACGTCACCTCGAGCAGCGGGCAGGAGGTGGTGGGGCACTGGTTCGGGTCGCAGCGGCTCGACTTCCGGCCCGAGGAGTACTGGAAGGCCGGCTCCAAGGTCACGATGAAGATCGACCTGGACGGCGTGGAGGGCGCGAACGGCGTCTACGGGGTGCAGAAGAAGACCGTCACCTTCACCATCGGGCGCTCGCAGGTCTCCACCGTCGACACCGCCACGCAGACGATGACGGTCGTGCGGGACGGCAAGACCCTCAAGACGGTGCCCGTCTCGACGGGTGACCCTCAGCACACCACGTACAACGGGCAGATGGTGATCTCCGAGAAGTTCGTGCAGACCCGCATGAACAGCCAGACCGTCGGCCTGGGCTCCGAGTACGACATCGCGAACGTGCCGCACGCGATGCGCCTGACGTCGTCGGGCACGTTCATCCACGGCAACTACTGGTACAACAGGGGCAACCCGCCGTTCGGCAGGGTGGGTTCCAGCCACGGCTGCGTCGGGCTCGCGGACGTGGAGGGCGCGCAGGGCGCCACGCCGTCGAAGTGGTTCTACGACAACTCGCTCATCGGTGACGTCGTGATCGTCAAGAACTCTCCCGACAAGACGGTGGCGCCGGACAACGGGCTCAACGGCTGGAACATGTCGTGGAGCGAGTGGACCGCGGGCAGCGCGGCGTGATCACGGCACTGGGCGCCTGATCGACCCAAGTTCCGTGCGCACAGCGGATTTTGGCGGATCCAAGGGCCGCGCGGGGAACAACTCGCGCGGCCCGGGCGTTTTCCGGGCGTACGTTTTCTCGGTTCCCGGACACGATGTCCGACCGAGGGGCTACGGTATGCACCCACAAGGTGACATGCAGCAACGCCGGGAGAAACCTTGAGCGTTCCGTACGAGACGGCAGCGTACGAACCACACGAGTCGCCGGAGTCTCCGGAGGAGCACCTCGCGCGCCTGCTCGGCCGTGCTCTGAACTCCTTCGAGCTTCCGGACGAGACGATACGACGAGTCGACAGTGCGCTGGCGCACGACAGTTCGCTGCACTCGGCGCACCACAGCGCGGGACTGCACCGAGAGACGTACCGGCACACGTGGCTGCTCGTCGACGGCTCGGCGCTCACGCTCTGGGAGCTCGTGCACAACACCGCGCCGGGCAGCGCCCCGCAGCACGAGGTGTATGTCGACGAGGAGGAGCTGCGCGTCGCCACCGCGCGGCTGCCGATGCCGCCGGCCGCCGCCGACTTCGAGCTTCCGGTCACGGTGCAGTGGTCGTCGGTCCCCGTGCCTCGACATGCGTACGTTGCGGACGACTCGGCGGACCACGCGCGCCGGCTCCTGCGTCGCGCGGAGAACCCGGACCGGCCGGGTGCGGAGACCGCCGCACTGCTGAGGACGGCGTTCGCGCACCAGATCATGCAGGCCTTCGGGCGTCCGTGCCGCGCGGGTCGCAGCGGGCTGTGCTTCTCGCTGTACGAGCACGCGTTCCTGCTGCGGGACGGCGAGGAGGTGTCCCTGTGGGAGGTCGAGCACACGGCGACGCCGGACGGACGGCACATGTGTGAGGTGTACACGACGGAGGACGCGGCGCGGGACGCGATGGAACGGCGGGCGGCGCAGGTCTCCTGACCGGAAGAGCGCGCCGCACGCGACCTCAGCAGCCCGGCGCGCGCCTCAGCGGCCGTCGCTGAGCTGCCGTACCAGGCCGGCGAAGGCGTCTCGCTCCGCAGGGGTCAGTTCCACGGACTCCAGGTGGGGTCCGGCCTGAGTCTGGTACGGGAGGGCGTCCAGTGTGGAAGCGGCGGGCCGGCTGCCCGCCCGGGTGCGGCCGCGGCGCAGGATGCGGGTCAGGAGGATCACCCAGACGACGGCCGTCAGGGCGAGGACGGCGACGCCCAGCGACCGGAGGATCGAGACGTGCTCAGACATGCGTTCCAGTAGACACCACGGTCCGGGACTTCCGTCCCGGACCGTGACGTATCTCGCATGACACGCAGGCGTCGCACTTGCCCCAGGTGCCGTGAACAACTCACAGCACCTGAAAAGGACATGCGGAGGGGGCGGTTTCCGTGGGCGCCGCCCCCTCCGGCCGGTGTCAGGCAGGCACCGGCTGATTCGCACCGGCCTTCGCGGTGACCGAGCCGTCGGCCGCCTGCCCGGCCGTCGTCCCGGGAGCCGGCTTGCGCATGCCCTTCAGGACGACCACCAGTGCCGCGGTGACGCACACGCCCGCCGCGATGGCGACCAGGTAGAGGAACGGGTTGCCGATCAGCGGGACCACGAAGATGCCGCCGTGCGGGGCTCGCAGAGTGGCGCCGAAGGCCATCGACAGCGCTCCGGTGATCGCGCCGCCCACCATCGAGGAGGGGATGACGCGCAGCGGGTCGGCCGCCGCGAACGGGATCGCGCCCTCGGAGATGAAGGAGGCGCCCAGGACCCAGGCGGCCTTGCCGTTCTCGCGCTCGGTCTCGGTGAAGAGCTTGCCGCGCACGGTCGTGGCCAGGGCCATCGCCAGCGGCGGGACCATGCCGGCCGCCATGACCGCGGCCATGATCTTCATCGCGGAGTCACTCGGGTCGGAGACCGCGATGCCGGCGGTGGCGAAGGTGTAGGCGACCTTGTTGACGGGACCGCCGAGGTCGAAGCACATCATCAGGCCGAGCAGCATGCCGAGCAGGACGGCGTTGGCGCCGGAGAGGCCGTTCAGCCAGTCGGTCATGCCCTTCTGGGCGGAGGCGATGGGCTTGCCGATCACGACGAACATCAGGAACCCGACGATCGCCGAGGAGATCAGCGGGATCACCACCACCGGCATGATGCCGCGCAGCGCAGCCGGAATGTTGACCTTCTGGATCGCCATCACCACGCCACCGGCGATCAGACCGGCCGCCAGGCCGCCGAGGAAGCCGGCGTTGATGGTGAGGGCGATCGCGCCGCCGACGAAGCCGGGGACGAGACCGGGACGGTCCGCCATGCCGTAGGCGATGTAGCCGGCCAGCACCGGGACGAGGAAGCCGAAGGCGACGGCGCCGATCTGGAACAGCAGCGCCGCCCAGCTGTCCGCCTGGCCCCACACGAAGTGGTCCATGACCGACGGGGCCTTGTTGATCTTGTATCCGCCGATCGCGAAGCCGAGGGCGATCAGCAGACCGCCCGCCGCGACGAACGGGACCATGTAGCTCACGCCCGACATCAGCCACTTGCGCAGCTTGGTGCCGTAGCCCTCGCCGGATTCACCGGCGCGCTCGACCGGCGTACCGGTCCCGCCGGGCGCGCCCGCGCTCACCTCACCGCGCGCGGCCTTGTCGCGCACCTCGGAGATCAGCTCGGCGGGGCGGTTGATGCCCGCCTTCACTCCGACGTCGACGGTCGGCTTGCCGGCGAAGCGTTCCTTCTCCCGCACGGGCACGTCGTGCGCGAAGATCACGCCGTCCGCCGCCGCGATGACGTCCGGGTCGAGCCGGGTGAAGCCGGCCGAGCCCTGCGTCTCGACGACGACCTCGATGCCCGCCTCGCGGCCGGCGTTCTCCAGCGATTCGGCAGCCATGTAGGTGTGGGCGATGCCGGTCGGGCAGGAGGTGACGGCGACGATGCGGAAGGCAGAGGCACCGGCGGAGTCCTTGGCGCCCGGCGCCGGAGCGGTGGCGCCCGGCGCCGGGGCCGCACTGCCCGTGGCGGCGTCGACGGAGGCCGCCCCCGACGCCGCCACGGAGTCTTCGGACGCGCCCTCAGCTGCGCCCTCGGGCCGCGCACCCTCGGTCTCGGTCGTCGTCGACGGCCCGGCCTCCGCCGGCGGCTCCTCGCCCCGGATGAGCGCCGCCGCGGCCGCCGCGTCGCCCACCGCGCGCAGCGCGCCGGTGAACTCGGCGTTCATCAGCTGCCGGGCCAGCGACGAGAGGATCGTCAGGTGGGCGTCGTCGGCGCCTGCGGGCGCCGCGATCAGGAAGATCAGGTCTGCGGGGCCGTCCGGCGCGCCGAAGTCGATCCCGGCACGGCTGCGCCCGAAGGCGAGCGTCGGCTCGGTGACGTGTGCGCTGCGGCAGTGCGGGATGCCGATGCCGCCGTCCAGGCCGGTCGGCATCTGCGCCTCACGGGCGGCCACGTCGGCGAGGAAACCCTCCAGGTCGGTCACCCGGCCCTGGGCCACCATGCGCTCGGCGAGGGCACGCGCCGCCGCTTCCTTGGTATCGGCGGACAGGTCGAGATCGACCAGGTCCGCGGTGATCATCTTGCTCATCGCGGGCTCCTTCGCACGCGTATCGCCCGGGACGTGGGGTGGGCGGAGGTGGGGACGGGGGTGCTGTGGGGGATGGCGGCGCGGGCGGCGAGACCCGCGCGGCAGGGGGCGGAGCCTGGGAAACCCCGCACCCCAGGGGCGGCAGGGCGGCTCAGGCGGCTCTGCCTCCCGTCGGTGGCGGCGAGCAGCGGGGAGGCTCGCCGTTCGGGACCCGGAGCGGTAACCAGATCGGTAACCGGATCGATGGTCAGTTCGGTAGTCGATTTGGCGGTCGATTTGGCGGTCGGCTTGGCAGTCGGCCCGAAGGCCCGTGCCGGGGGTTCTCCGGGCAGAGCGGCGGTCGACGTCCCCGCGATCGTGGCAGCGGTCACCGTCGTGGGGTCCGTCGTGGGGTCCGTCGTGGCGGGTGTCGTGGGGTCCTTCGTGGCGGGTGTCGTGGGGTCCTTCGTGGCGGGTGTCGTGAGGGGGGTCATGACACCGGCTCCCTCAGGGCACGGTCCGCCGGCACCTCGGCGGTGACGGTCACGGCCGCGGGATCCAGATCGGCCGGCGTCGGCATCACGCTGCCCGGCAGTTGGACGGCCGCCGCTCCGTGCGCGACCGCCGAGGCGAGGGCCTCCGGGCCGCTGCCACCCGCGATCAGGAAACCGGCGAGCGAGGAGTCTCCGGCGCCGACGTTGCTGCGTACCGCGTCCACGCGCGCGCTGCCGAACCAGGCGCCCGTGCCGTCCACGAGCAACTGCCCGTCGGCGCCCAGGCTCGCGAGCACGGCGCACGCGCCCATCTCGCGCAACTCCTCGGCCGCCTTCAGCGCGTCACCCACGGTGGCCAGGGGGCGCCCGACGGCCTCCGCGAGCTCCTCGGCGTTCGGCTTCACCACATCGGGCCGCTCGGCCAGCGCCTCAAGGAGCGCGCGCCCCGAGGTGTCCAGCGCGATCCGCGCGCCTCCGGCGTGCGCCCGCGACACGACATCGGCGTACCACGCCGGCGCGAGTCCCCTCGGCAGGCTCCCGCAGCACGCGATCCAGTCCGCGTCGCGCGACTGCTCGCGCACGGTCTCCAGCAGGAGTTCCTGTTCGGCCGCAGACAGCTCGGGCCCCGGCGCATTGATCTTGGTGAGCACGCCGTTCGCCTCGGCCAGCGCGATGTTGGAGCGGGTGTCGCCGGCGACCGGCACCGGCGCAACCTCGATGCCCTGCGCGTCGAGCAGGGCGGCCACGAGCGCCCCCGGCGCACCACCGAGGGGCAGAACCGCGACCGTGCGCCGCCCGGCGGCCGTGACGGCGCGCGAGACGTTGACGCCCTTGCCGCCCGGGTCCATGCGTTCGCCGGTGGCGCGGATGACTTCACCGCGCTCCAGTGACGGAACCTCGTAGGTGCGGTCCAGGGACGGATTCGGGGTGACGGTGAGAATCATGCGCGCACTACTTCCGTGCCGCCGCGCTCGATGGCGGTGGTGTCTTCTTGGCTCAGCCCGCTGTCGGTGATCAGCAGGTCCACGTCGCCGAGGTCCCCGAAGCGGGCGAAGTGCTCCTGGCCGCATTTGGAGGAGTCGGCGAGCAGTACCACGCGCCGGGCCGCGGCCATCGCGGCCCGCTTGACCGCCGCCTCGGCGAGGTCGGGGGTGGTCAGGCCGTGGTCGACGGAGAAGCCGTTGGCCGCGAGGACGAGGACGTCGGCGCGGATCTCGCCGTACGCCCGCAGCGCCCAGGCGTCGACGGCGGCGCGCGTACGGTGCCGTACGCGCCCTCCGACGAGGTGGAGCTGGATGCCGGGGTGGTCCGCGAGGCGGGCCGCGATCGGCAGGCTGTGGGTGACGACGGTGAGCGAGGACTCCAGCGGGACGGCGGCCGCGAACCGCGCCACGGTCGTGCCGGCGTCAAGGATCATCGTGCCCTCACCCGGCAGTTCCGCGACGGCCGCCTTCGCGATGCGGTCCTTCTCGTCGGCCGCCGTGCCCTCCCGTTCGGCAAGGTCCGGCTCGAAGTCGAGGCGTCCGACCGGAATGGCACCGCCGTGCACCCGGCGCACGAGGCCGGCGCGGTCGAGGGCCTTCAGATCGCGTCGGATCGTCTCCGCCGTCACCTGGAACTCCTCGGCCAGCGAGACCACGTCCACCCGGCCGCCGTCACGGGCCAGCCGGAGGATCTCCTGCTGGCGCTCCGGTGCGTACATGTCCGTTCGCCTCCGACTCATGCCCGAACGTGTGGTTTCGCTGGGAGGCTACGCCCGCTTTTCCGGAATGTAAACAGGTTCGGATGCGAGTCGGACACAAACAGGCATCGGGCAAACGGTCGCCGCCCCATCGCTCCCGCCCCGCAGAACTCCTGACGCCGTGTCACCGCGTCCGTATCCTGGACTCTCGGACACAACTTCTCGGGGGGTGTTGTGGACAGGGACGGTCTCCGTACCCACCCGGACCAGGACTGGCTGCGCGCCGCGGTGCAGGCGCTGTGCGCCTCCCCGGTCCTCGTCGACCGCGGTGCCCGGGCCACGCTGGTCGAGCTGGTGGGCGACGCACTGGGGCGTCCGGTGGTCCTGCGCGAACAGCCCACCGTGCGGGGGCAGCTGCTCGAGCTCGTACGGTTCTGTCTGCGCGCGGGTGAGGACGGGCCGCCCGCACTGGCCGAAGCGGTGTCGCTCCTCGAAGGGCGCAGCCGCACCGCCGAGGCCATCGGTGACCTGGTGCGGAGCCTGCGGGACCCCCGGGCGGGGCGTCCCACGGCCGGAACCCTCAACGCTGCGGCATCCGCGGACCGCGTCCACTTCTTCGTGTCGTACGCCGCGACCGACCGCCGGTGGGCCTCCTGGATCGCCTGGCAGCTGGAGAACGCCGGCTGCCACGTCCTCGTACAGGAGCGGGACGTCGCGGCCCCCGGCGGCGACGGCCTCGGCGACGACGACCCCGTCGCCGCCGGTCACCCTGACGTGCGCAGCGGTGTGGAGCGGAGCGAACGCACCGTCCCCGTGCTGTCCGCGGACTACCTCTCGGGCCCGGACCCCGGTCTGGTGTGGCGGGCGGTGCGTGCGAGGGATCCGCAGAGCGGCAGCGGTGCGCTGCTGCCGGTCGTGGTCGAGCAGTGTCGTCCCCCCTGGCCCCTGCCGGACACGGCGTACGTCGACCTCACGGGCGGCCTGACCGAGGGCGAGGCCCGTGCCCGGCTGCTCGCGGCCGCCGGCAGCTCCCGCACCGGCCACCCGCCGACCAGCCACCGCTCCCCGATCACCGTCGGCCCCGCCTTCCCCGGCACCGCCTTCCCCGGCACCGGCTCCCTCGGTGCCGGCTCCCCCGGTTCCGGCTCCCCCGATCCGGCGGGTCGGCGTTGACGGGAGACGGCGGCTCGGGCCGCGGCAGCCCGGCGTTACGGATACGGGAGCGGATCGGTGAGGAGACGCAGGCCGCGCTGCTCCAGGTGCCCGCCCTGCACGACCGCTCCGCGCGCGCTCTGCTGGTCGAGATGGTCGGCGAGGCGCTCGGGCGCCGAGCCGACCTGAGGGAGCAGCCGACGCTGCCGCTGCAGCTCGTGGAGCTGTTCCGGTTCTGCACCCGTCACCAGGACGGCCTGTCCGCGCTGGCGCGCACCCTGGCGCTGGTGGAGCCGGGCTGCCCCCAGGCGCCGGCGGTGCAACGGCTCGCCGACGAGTGGACCGCCGTCGACTCACTGCACGGGCTGCCGCAGGTCACCGGCTCCTGGGACTTCCTGAGCGGCGCCCTGGGCGGACTGACGATGTCGTACGCGATGCGCACTGCCGTGGTCCGGGCGGCCACCGAGTCCAGGGTCGTCGTGCCGCCGCCGCACGCCGCCAGCTGCTGGCACGACTTCCTGCACATGGCGGGCCAGGGCGCCACGCGGAACGGGCTGCCGCCGTGGATGGTGTACCTCGACCGCAGTGCCGAGGCGATGGAGCCGGCCACGGCCCGGGAACTGCTGGCCCGCAACCGGCAGTGGGCGCTGAGCTGCGGTCTGGCGGAGCTGCTCGACCGCGACCGCGCCGCGAGTCCGGCCGCGCCGCCGGTGGCCCGGCCGCACCAGGAGTACCTGGCGATCCACATCGCGCCCGATCCACTGGAGGACGGTCACTACACCGTCTCCTACTCGCTCATGTCGGACGCGCGCGGCCGGATCTGGGAACTGGGCGACACTGTGGTGCGGGTGCCGACCGACCGGCTGCAGCAGACGGTGACGGACGTCATCCGGAGGGTCGAGGAGACGGGCGGCGACCGGCTGGCCGAGGTGTCGTTGGAGTTCGTGCTCCCCTTCGAGCTGCTCAACCTGCCCGTCGACCGCTGGCCCCGGGACACCTCCGAGGTGCCCGGCGTGCCGCTCGCGGTGGACTACCCGGTGGTCGTGCGCAGCCTGGACCGGCTGCAGAACCGTGACTGGTACCGCTTCTGGCGCTCCCGCTGGCAGCAGCTGGCCCGGGACGAGCACCCGTCGAAGTCGGTGTACGTCAACGTCGCGCGGACGAACGGCGACCACCTGCGCGGCCTGGAGGCGCGCCTGAGCGACGACGAGCACTGCGTCGCCCTGGTGCTGAGCGAGCCGCCCGTGCCCACCCGGGCGCACAGCCGACGGGAACTGCAGGCGGCGTTGCGCAGCGGGCTGCCGGTGGTGATCTGGCACCGCGAGGGCCGTTCGCCGCAGGAGTTCCGGGACGTCATCGACGGACTGCTCGCGGAGGGCCTACGGCGGTTTCCGGCCAAGGTGGCGGCCTTCCGCCGCCGTGCGGCCATCGAGGACGAGGACGCGACGCACATCGGCCGGCACCTCGCGGTGCTGTGGGACGACCCCGACCGCAAGCCCGTGCTCCCCGAAGCGCCATGACCACGCCCGGCGCGCCCGCGCCTGCCCCGGCCCTCCGCACCAGCACCGGATCCAGGACCGTACGTGGACCGTACGTGTCAGGCCATCATCCGAAGGGACGCCGTCGATGCCGTCGATGCCCAACAGCGTGTCGTGGGGGCCGTACCGGGGCACGGGCCTGCCCGGTACGACGCACCAGCCGTGGCCCGAGGCGCCCCCCTGGCGCAGTTTCGGCGGCGGCCCCGACCTCCCCCCGCCGCCCGCCTCCGACCCGTACGCCCGCATCATGCTGGGCGCCCCGCGGCAGCACCTGCCGGCGCCACCGGAGGAGGTCGACCGGGTGAACGCGGCCCTGCGCCTGAGCCGCCCGCTGCTCGTCACCGGCGAGCCGGGCACCGGAAAATCGACGCTGGCCTACCGCATCAGCCGGGAACTGGGGCTCGGCCGCGTCCTTCACTGGCGCATCACGTCGCTGAGCACACTCCGGGAGGGCCTGTACGACGCCGGGGACAGAGGGCGGATCGGGCTGGGCCCCCTGGGTACCGCGTTCCTGCCGTACGCCAGGCCCCGGGTGCTGCTGATCGATCGGCTCGACCGCGCCGAGATCACCCTGCCCGACGACCTGTGCACGGTCCTGGCCGCCGGAGGCTTCCGTCTGCCCGGCACGGCGCCTGTATCGCCCCCGGGGTCCGCGACGCCCTCGGTGTCCGACGCGCCCGACGCGCCCGCCGAGACGCGGGTGGCCACCGACGACGATCCGGCGGCCACGGTGGTGCTGCCGGACCGGACGGTGCGGTGCCACGCCTTCCCGCTGATCGTCATCACGACCACGGGCGAGCGGGACCTGTCCGCGGATCTCGTACGACGTTGCGTCACCCTGCGCACGAGGCGGCCCGGCCCCGAACTGCTGCGCGCCATCGCCGCGAACCACTTCCCGCCCGGGCCCGGAATCCCCGTCTCGCTCTCCGGCCCCGCACCCGCATCCGCCTCACCCGCATCCGCACCCGCCCCCGCGCCGGACGTCGTGGACGCCTTCCTGGACCGGGCCGTCCGCAGCGAGGGACCGGTCGTCGAACGGTTCCTGGACGCGCTGCGGCTGGCCGCCGACGGCGTCCTGACGACGCTGGCCGAGAACGGCGGCTGGCAGGAGGCCGTGGACGCCGTCTGGGAGTGGACCGCGCCGGAGGAGCCGTGACGGGGCCACGGCGGGCGCCGCTTCCCGACGGGACCCCGACCGGCCGACGGCCCTCCTGGCCGGCCTCCCGGAACAGCGGCGGCTTTCCCCCCGCCCTGCCCCCCGGCGTCCCGGCCGCCTTGCGGCGCCTGGGCGGCACGCTCCGCCGCTCCGGCGTCCGGGAAGTGGCGGTGGTGGCCGACACCGGTCCGACGATGGGCCTCTGGCTGCCGACAGTCGGTGAGTTCGCGACCGTCCTTCACCACGCCGGCGCGGCCCGCCGCGTCACCGTGCACCGGCTCCCGCCAGCCCGCAGCGCGGGCCCGGCGACGCTGCCGCGCCGGCCCGCGGCGTCGCGGCTGACCCTGCTCCTCACCGACGGCGCGGGCCCGCGCTGGCGCACGCACGAGGTGGAACCTCTGCTGCGCCGCTGGGGACAGTCCGGGCCGACCGCCTTGATCCACCTCCTGCCGCACGCGGTGTGGCGGGCGACGGGACTGCGCGGCTGGCAGGTGCTGCTGCGCTCCCCCGGGCCGGGCGCGCCCAACCACCGGACACGCTGGCGGCCTCGCGGCCTCGGTCCGGACGTGCGGGACATGCCGCCCGGCCGTCGGCCCGATGTGCCGGTCCCGGTGCTCGAACTGGCCCCACGCTGGCTGGACGCCTGGTCCGGGCTGCTGAGCGCGGCCCCGCCCGCGTGGCTGCCGCTGACGGTGATGTTCCCCCACGTGCGCGTGCCCGTCGACGCCGACGACAGCGGCAACGACAGTGGCAGCGGCGGCGGCAACGGCAGCGGCAGCGGCAGCGGCAGCGGCAGCCAGCCGACGGTCACGCCGGCGGCGCGGGTGGCGCATTTCCGGTCGTCCGTGCCGCGCGACGTGTTCACGCTCGCCACCATGCTCGCCGCCCTCCCCCTCACCGCCGGACTGATCACCGAGATCCAGCAGGCGCTGCTGCCCGGCACCTCCCTCACCGACTTCGCCCACCTGCTCGTGTACGGCCTTGTCGTGCCGGTGGGCCGGGATGCGGAGACGTTCGAGTTCGGCGCCGGCGTCCGGGACGAGCTGCTGGCCGCGGCACGACGACCGGATCTGGTGCGGGTCGTCGAGTTCGTGGGGGATCGCACGGGATACGGCGGGGAACACTTGTGGCGACTGCCCCGGTTGCTGCGCGGGGCCGCCGAGCACCGGCTCCCCCAGGTCGACGAGGAGTCCCGGCCGTGGCTCATGGCCGAGAGCGCCGTGCTCCACGCCCTGTCCGGACCGTTCCTGAAGCCGGCGAGAGAAGTGGACGAGGTCCTCGCGGCCCGCACGGCCCTCGCGGCCCACCGGGACGACGCGCAGCGGGCACGACAGCACGGCACCACCGCTCACGCAACCACCCTTCACGGCACCACCGCTCACGCAACCACCCTTCACGGCACCACCGCTCACGCAACCACCCTTCACGGAAACACCGTTCACGAGACGACCCTTCACGGGAAGAGGAGGCCGGTGATGCCGCAGCAGGCCCCGGCGGACACGACAGACGACGGACGCGCCGGTTCCACGCCGACGATCTGGGGCAACATCCCACCCCGGAACCCGAACTTCACCGGCCGTGAAGCGCTCCTCGACGGGCTCCACCAGCGGTTGCTGCGGGAGCGGGCGACCGCCGTACTGCCCCATGCCCTGCACGGCATGGGCGGCGTCGGCAAGAGCCTGCTGGCGGTCGAGTACCTGTACCGCAGGATGAGCGAGTACGACGTGGTCTGGTGGATCTCCGCGGAGCGGACCGCGCAGATCTCCCTGTCCCTGGTGGAACTGGCCCCGAGACTCGGCCTGCCGACCGGCTCCGACGCCTCCTCGACCGTGGCCGCGGTCCTGGAGGCGCTGCGCACCGGTGTGCCGTACTCACGCTGGATCCTGGTCTTCGACAATGCCGAAAGCCCCGAGTCCGTGCGGCAGTTCTTCCCCGCGGGCGGGCCGGGCAACATCCTGGTCACCTCGCGCAACCCCCAGTGGGCGTCACTGGCACGTCCGCTGGAGGTCGACGTCTTCCTGCGGGAGGAGAGCAAGCAGCTGATACGGGCCCGGGGCCCGGAGATCGAGGACGCGGACGCCGACCGGCTCGCGGAGGCGCTGGGCGATCTGCCGCTCGCCATAGAGCAGGCCGCCGCGTGGCATGCGGAGACCGGCATGCCGGTGGAGGAGTACCTGCGGCTGCTCGACGAGAAACGCGTCGACCTGCTGCGCGGCACCGCTCCGCTGGGCAACCAGCATCCGGTGATCGCGGCCTGGAACATCTCCCTGGACCAGTTGGAGGCGAAGAACCCGGCCGCCTACCAGTTGCTGCAGGTGTGCTCCTTCTACGCCCCGGAGCCGATCGCGCGAAGCATGCTCTCGCGTGTGCCGCCGGGTCCCGTCACGCCCGAGCTGGATGCGGCGCTGGACGACCCGATCCGCCTCGGTCAGGCCATCCGGGACATCGGCCGCTACTCCCTGGCCCGCTTCAACCACCGCACCAACTCCCTCCAGATGCACCGGCTGGTGCAGGCGGCGCTGCAGTTCCGCATGACCGAGGAGGACCGGGCCACGATGCGGCGCGGCGCCCACCTGCTGCTGGTGGCCAGCGACCCCAACGATCCCAACGACGCCCTGCGCTGGGACCGTTACGGCGCCCTGTACCCCCACGTCGTCGTCTCGGAGGCGGTGCGTTCCGACTCCGCCTGGGTGCGCCGCCTGGTGGTGAACGAGGTCAAGTACCTGCTGCGCTGGGGTGATTACGAGTCCTGTCTGGAGCTGGCCCGCTCGGCCTACGAGACCTGGACCCGCGACCTCGGTGAGGAACATGCGCACACGCTGCAGGTCGCCCGCTGGCTGGGCTTCCTGCAGTTCAGCATGGGCCGTTACAAGGAGGCCGCCGATCTCAACGCGGCGACGCTGGAGGCCCACACCCGTGCACTCGGCCCCGGTCACCAGGACACACTGGACGCCCTCGGCAACGTCGCCATCGACCACCGGGTGCGCGGGGCCTTCACGGAAGCCCTCGAACTCGCCGAGTCGGTGCACCGGCAGTATCTGGAGCTCCTGGGCCCGGACGATCCCGAGACCCTGCGGGCCGCGCACAACCTCGGGGTGAGCCTGCGGCTGGTCGGCCGCTTCGCCCGGGCCCTGGAACTGGACGAGCAGACCTGGCGCAGCCGCACCCAGATCTTCGGCCAGGACCACATCGACTCGTTGCGCACCTGGCTCGGCATGATCGTCGACCTGCGTGAACTGGGCCACTACCAGAAGGCGTTGGCCTATCACCACCAGATCACGCAGCACTCCACGACGCTGCTGGGCAACAGCAACCCGTTCACGCTGTCCTGCGTCCGTCTCCTCGCCGTCGCACTGCGCAAGGCCGGCGAGCACGAGGAGGCCGCGGCGACCGCGGAACGGATCCACGCCGAACTGGTGCGCCGGTACGGCGACCACAACCCCGAGTCGATGGCGGCCAGCCTCGAAATGGCCATCCATCTGCGTCACCGGGGCAGTCTGCGGGAGGCGTCCGTCCTCGGTACGGCGATCTGCCGCCGGTACGAGGAGACGTACGGCGCGTATCATCCGCACGCCCTGTCCGCCGCGGTGAACCTCGCGGTCATCCACCGTCTGCTGGACGACGCGCCGACCGCGCACTACATCGACACCGTGGCCCTGCAACGGCTCACCGGGCAGCTCGGCGAGAACCATCCCTCCACGCTGATCTGCCGCACCAACCTCGCCAGCGACTGCTTCGCGCTGGGCGACGCGGCGGCGGCTCTGGAACTGGACACCGAGACGTTGCGCCGGTCGCGGGAGGTCTTCGACGACGACCACCCTTCCACCCTGGCCTGCGCCGCGAACCTCGCCATGGACCTGCGGGCGGTGGGGCGGGAGGAGGAAGCACAGGCCCTGCGCCAGGACACCCACGAACGGCTGCGCCGCACCCTGGGCGGCGATCACCCGGCCGTGGCCCAGGCCGCCGACTGGGGTCATCGCGCGGACTGCGACATGGACCCGCTGCCCCTGTGACGGACAGCTGCTGCTTGCTGCCGGTTCGAGTGCTCGCCGGTTCGAGTGCTCGCCGGTTCGGGTGCTCGCCGGTTCGGGTGCTCGCCGGTTCGCGTGTTCGGCCGTTGGGTGCGTCGACAGGCAGGGCGGTCAGCGGACCGGCCTGCGTGCCAGTCAGTGGGCCAGCCAGTGGGCCAGTGCAAGCGGGTCCGGCGGGACGGGCAGCGCACGGCTGACCGCCACGGCCAGTTCGGGGTGGTCGGTCAGCGCGGTTCCGGCTGCCGGCTCGCCGCACTCGATCAGCGCCAGGCCGAGTCCCGCCCAGGCCGCGGGCCGGGCGTCGGGGCCGCGCAGTTCCTCGCCATACAGTTTCGCCGCGGTCACGGCGTCGCCGTCCACCAGTGCCAGGTCGGCGGGGAGGGCACCGGGGACGCCGCTTGCCGGATCGTCCGCGGCGCGCAGGGCGCGGAACTCCGCGGGTGCGATGAGGCGCAGACGTGCCAGCAGCGCGAGCGTGTCGAGCCGGCAGGCGTGCGGGTCGGCGCGCAGGACGGCCTCGGGGCGCGGGGCGGCCTCGACGCGCGGGAGCGCCTCCGGACACGCGGGGGCTTCGGGACACGCAGGGGCTTCCGGGTGCGGGACAGCCCCGGCGCGCAGGACGGCCTCGGGGCGCGCGGTGCCGTCTGGGCGCCCCCCGGCGCGCTCGGCGGCGCGCCAGGCGTGCGCCAGGTGCGCAGCGTACGCCGTGGGCGGGTGCATGTGGTGTGCGCGCCAGGCGGCACGGTGGTGCGCCGCCGCGAGCGACGCGAGACGCTGCTCGCGCGCCCCCACCGGCTCCGCCTGCCAGCCCGCGGTCTGCTCGTCCAGCGCGTCGATCAGCGCGCGCCCCGGCGCAGTGAGCGCCGGGTGCCCGCGCAGCGTCCCGATGACCTCGCGCACGGCGCTGCGCCACAGCGCGAACTCGAATCCCGCGAGCCCCTCAAGACCGCGCGTGCGCCAGTAGTGCACGACCCCCGAGAAGGCGTACGCGCCGTGCACCAGGCCTCCGAGCGGGCGCGGGTCGTCGCGCCACGGGGCGTGGAAGAGGTCGCCGCACTCTTCGAAGAGCGGCGTGAGGAAGATGACGCCGTTCAGGAGGGTGTGCCGGAACTCGTGCAGGACGGCGACGCCGACCTGGGCGGGAAGGACCTCCGCGTCCTCGTCGGGCTCCGACAGCAGCACGCACCCGAAGGCGTCGCTCGAGGACGCCGCGCGGGCCCGCAGCCGCTCCCCGCGCGGGAGCGGGACGATGGAGCGCAGTCCCGCGGCCAGCGCGCGGGCGCCCGCGGGACGGTCGTCCACCATGACCGGCCACATGCGCTCGAACCAGCGCTGCCAGGCGGCGTGGCGAGCGGGAGAGAGCCGGCCGGCCGCGGGCAGCGCGGACACCGGCGCGTACGGTCCCAGGTCGTCCAGCGCCAGGTCCAGGGTCGTCCCGGCGTGCTCCGCGCGCAGCCGACGCTGCCCCTCCCATCCGGGGCCGTCCTTCTCCGGGTCGATGGGCAGCGTGACGGTCACCCCGCCCGCGGCTACGCGCACCACCCCGTCCTGCGCCCACACCCGGGCGGTGCCCCAGGGATCGCCGCCGACGGTCGCCCGGCCGAGCCCGGGGAGGAAGACCCGGCCCTCCCTTACGGGCACGCGCACGGCGAAGTCGGCGCCCGCGGCGACGTGCACGACCGCCGCCAGCTGTCCGAGGAAGCCGAGTTCCACGCCCAGCGGCGCTTCGTCCGGCGTCGCCCGCGGATCCGGCCGGGTCAGTCTGCGTACCAGGGCCGCTGACCACACGCCGACCTGGGGGTCGAGCAGCACGGTGCGGAAGGCCGCGGGAGCCGCGCGTTCGGCGGCCTCCAGCAGTTGCCAGTGCACCCGCACGGCGGCGGTGTCGCAGTGCGGGGTCTCGGTCGCGGCGTCCAGGAGCGCCCGCAGCAGCAGGAGCCGTCGGCTCACCTCCGCCTCCAGCAGAAAGGCGACAGCCTCCTCGTCCTCGGTGACGGAGCTGAGCGACCGCAGGACGGGGTCCGAGAGGTGGTGAAGGCGGATGGGCACGACGTTTCCTCGTTCACAAGGGCCGTGACGTGGGGTGCACGCCGCGTCGGATCGGGGCGTCGGCCCCGGGGCCTGTCCGGCGGGTCGGGCCGACTCCGGGCGACGGGGGCTTGCGGTGGCGTGCGCCGGAATGCAGGCCGGAAGGCCGGGACGCAGGCCGGAAGGCCGGGACGCAGGCCGGCCGGAAAGAGGGCAGGGACGCGGAACCCGCATCCTTGACGACACGTCGGCGGTCGAGCGTGGCGGGCGCCGCGGTTCCGGCTGGTTTGCCGGACGGGCTAGCTGCCGTCGCTGCCGGCGATCGTGGACAGCGGACGGTCGACACGCCGGCGCAGCCGTTCGACCGACGGGCGCAGAACGGCGTCGTCGAGGGCCGCGATCTCCGCGAGCGACAGTCCTGACAGGGCCGGCAGCCAGGGTCGCGGCGCCTCGGACTGCGTCACTTCACAGGAGGTGGCGTGTTCCGTCGATGACATGGCGTCACCGTATAGCAAAAAGTGCCCGCCGCCGAGCCTGCGCAGGTCGAACGGGTTCCTCGTCCGCCCCGACGCCGTGCCACCGCTGACACCCCCGTGGCCTCCCGGCCACCGCAGGCGGCTGCGGGGGCCGGGAGGCCACGGATCACCGGGAGCCGTGGGGTGTCAGCGGTGCCGCACCCGCCTCCGCCCGGTCCACCTCCGGACTCACGCCCTCCACTTCCCTGGCCGCCGCGCCCACCGCACTCGCCACGCCCGCCGCGCTCGCCGCGCCCCCTGCGGACGTACTCCCGGCGGACGCAGCCTCCGTACCCCAGGCGGACGCAGCCTCCGCACCCCCGACTGCCGCTGCCCCCGCGCGCTTGGGCAGGGCGAACATCAGCAGGAAGATCACGGCCATCACCGCGGCCACCCACCCCATCGCGTGCCGGAAGGCGTCGACGAAGGCAGGGCCCACGGCCTGACGGCTCAGCCGGTCGGGGATCTCACCGAAGAAGACCACCGACACCAGCCCGAGCCCCAGCGCGTTGCCCATCTGCCGCACGGTGTTGATGAGCCCGGACGCCGAACCGGCGTGCTCGCGCGGCACCTCGGACAGGTTCGCGTCCGTCAGCGGGGCGATGATCAGGCCCATGCCGGCGCCCATGACGACGAGAGGCGGCGCCATCTGCCAGGCGGCGATGCCGAGGCCGTAGCGGCCGGACTCCCAGATGTAGAGCAGCACGCCCGCCCCCATCGCCAGCGCGCCCGCCTGTAGCACCTTGCGTCCGAAGCGCGGAACGAGCTTCTGCACGGACAGCCCGGCCGCAACGGACACCGCGATCGAGAAGGGCACGCCCGTCAGCCCCGCCCGCAGCGGGCTCCAGCCCAGGCCGGTCTGCATGTACAGCGTCCACACCAGGAAGAAGACGCCGAGCCCGGTCCCGAACACGGTCTGCACGGCGATCCCGGCCGCGAAGCTCTTGACCTTGAACAGCGACAGTTCGACCAGCGGGGAACCGTCCCGCGCCGCCTTCCGCCGCTCGTACGCCACCAGCGCCGCGAAGACGCCGACCGAGCCGGCCATCGACACGTGTCCCCACAGCGGCCAGCCCAGTTCGAGGCCGCGGGTGAGCGGGTAGAGCAGCATCAGCAGCGCGAGCGTCACCAGCGCCACGCCTACCAGGTCCAGCTTCAGCGCCCGCGGCGCTTTCGACTCGGTGATGAAACGGCCGCCGAGGAACAGTCCCGCAATGCCGACGGGCAGGTTGATGAGGAAGATCGGCCGCCATTCCAGACCGAACAGGTTCCACTCGGTCAGCAGCGCGCCCAGCAGCGGACCGGAGACCGCGCCCAGCCCGACGACGGCGCCGAACATGCCGAAGACCTTGCCGCGTTCGTGTGCCGGGAAGGTCGCGTGCACGATCGACAGGACCTGCGGGACCATCATCGCCGCCATGCCGCCCTGCAGGATCCGGGAGGCGACCAGCATCTCCGGGTTCGCGGCGAAGCCGCACAGTGCCGACGCGAGCGTGAAGCCGCCGATGCCGACGAGGAACAGCCGCTTGCGGCCGTGGATGTCGCCGAGCCGGCCGCCCGTGATCAGGCCCGCCGCGAAGGCCAGCGCATAGCCGGCCGTTATCCACTGGATCTGGCTGAAGGAAGCGCCGGACTCCTGCCGGATCGACGGGATCGCGATGTTGACGATCGTGACGTCGACGAGGTCCATGAAGGCCGCCGTCATCACGATGGCGAGCGCGAACCAGCGGCGTCGGTCCGCGGGTGACTCCGCAGTCGACTCCACGGTCGCCTCCGCGGCCGACTCCACGGTTGCCTCCGCGGCCGACTCCACGGTTGCCTGCGCAGTCGGCTCCTCCGCGGCGCGTTCCGGAGTGACGAGGACGGTGTCGGGCGTGTCCCCACGGGATTCGGTTGAGGTCATGTGCCGAAGCTATGGCGGCAATAGGTCAGGTCATGTCCTAGTTCTCCGGCATCCTCGAACACATGACGACGGACACCCCGGCCCGGCTCCTGCAGCTCCTGTCCCTCCTCCAGACGCCTCGTGAATGGCCCGGCGGCGAGCTCGCCGACCGGCTGGGCGTCTCCCGGCGTACGGTCCGGCGCGACGTCGACCGGTTGCGCGAGCTGGGTTACCCGGTGCGGGCCACGAAGGGGTCCGACGGCGGCTATCGGCTGGTCGCGGGCAAGGCGATGCCGCCGCTGCTGCTCGACGACGAGGAGGCGGTGGCGATCGCGGTCGGTCTCAGGGCCGGCGCGGGACACGCGGTCGAGGGCGTCGAGGAGGCGTCCGTACGAGCCCTGGCGAAGCTGGAACAGGTGCTGCCCTCCCGCCTGCGCCCCCGCGTCGCCGCCCTCCAGTCCGCGACGACGCCGTTGACCAGCGGGGACGGGCCGAGCATCGCGTCGGAGACGCTCACCGCCATAGCGTCCGCGGTGGCGGGGCGGGAGCGGCTGCGGTTCGCCTACCGGGCCAAGGACGGCACCGAGTCGCGGCGCGTCACCGAGCCGCACCGGCTGGTGTCGACGGGACGACGCTGGTATCTCGTCGCCCACGACCTCGACCGCGCCGACTGGCGCACGTTCCGGGTCGACCGGGTGAGCCGGCCGTTCGCGACCGGTGCGCGGTTCGCTCCGCGGGAGCTGCCGACGGGGAGCGCGGCGGAGTACCTGCGGCAGTCGATGCAGCGACGGCACGAATCGTACGGCTACGACTTCGAGGTCACGTTCGCCGCGCCCGTCGAGGCCGTCGCGGCGCGCGTGCCGTCCTGGCTGGGGACTCCGGAACCCCTCGGCGCCGCCGGCTGCCGCCTGCGGGCCACGGTCAGCGACTCGGTCGAGTGGCTGGCGGCCCGGCTCGCCATCCTGGGGTTCGACTTCACGGTCCGGGAACCGGAGGAACTGGTCGCCGCCGTGCGGGAGATGGGCGGGCGGCTGACGCGGGCCGGAAGCGGAGGCGCTCCCGAGCCGGACCGGAAGGCGGGGTAGGCCGCCCCGGCGGCCCGGTCCCGGTCGCCCTGGTCGCCCCGGTCACCCCGCTCGCCCCGGTCGCCCCGGTCGCCCCGGTCGCCCCGCTCGCCCCGCTCGCCCCGCTCGCCCCGCTCGCCCCGGTCGCCCCGGTCGCCCCGGCAAACCGTGCCCGTATGGAACAATCTGCCGTCCGGCGGGCCACCCCGGGGTTCAGGTCCGGGGTGGCCCGCCATTCCGGACGCGGGGCGAAAGAGGAGCCGGGCCCCGGCGCCCTGGGGGGAAGGGCGCCGAAGCCCGGCTCAGGGAGAGTCCCGGCGCCGGGGGGTTGCGTCGGGACCGGGTGTGGTCTGTGGGGATGGAGGGTGTGTCCCTCCGACCCCGGTTCGCGGGCCCAGGAGGGCCCGAACTCTTGTGCCCTGAGGTCTTTTTCCCAGGGCTCAGCCGCTTGAAGCAGCGTCCTGTGGCCATTGTTTGCGCGGTCTTCCGCCACCCGGCGTGCGCGGCACGGCCTGCCGCACGCCATTCGGCCGTCCGGCGCACCGAGCCCCGTAGCCGTGCCCGGCATGCCGGAATCGCGCCCGCGTCGCGCCGGGCCAGGCCCGGCTAGGCCACCGCTTCGAAGCCGGTGTCTCGGGCCAGCTTCTTCAGCTCCAGCAGGGCGTGCTTCTCGATCTGGCGGATGCGCTCGCGCGTCAGACCGTGCTCCTTGCCGACCTCCGTCAGCGTGCGCTCGCGGCCGTCCTCGATGCCGTACCGCATCTTGATGATGGAGGCCGTGCGCGGGTCGAGGCGGCCGATGAGGTGGTCCAGTTCCTCGCTGCGCAGCAGGGTGAGAACCGACTGTTCCGGGGAGACCGCCGAGGTGTCCTCGAGCAGGTCGCCGAACTGGGTCTCGCCCTCGTCGTCCACCGACATGTTCAGCGACACCGGGTCGCGGGCCCAGTCGAGGACGTCGGTGACGCGCTCCGAATTCGAGCCGAGCTCGGCGGCGATCTCAGCGGGCTCCGGGTCCCGGCCGTGCTCCCGGTTGAACTCGCGCTGCACGCGGCGGATGCGGCCCAGTTCCTCCACGAGGTGGACGGGCAGGCGGATGGTGCGGGACTGGTCGGCTATCGAGCGGGTGATGGCCTGGCGGATCCACCACGTCGCGTACGTCGAGAACTTGAAGCCCTTGCGGTAGTCGAACTTCTCCACCGCGCGCACCAGACCGGCGTTGCCCTCCTGGATCAGGTCGAGCAGGGGCAGCCCGCTGCGCGGGTAGCGGCGGGCCACGGCCACGACCAGGCGAAGGTTGGAGCGGATGAAGATGTCCTTGGCGCGCTCGCCCTGGGCAACCAGGGCCGCCAGCTCCTCGCGGGTCGCGTCGGCCTTGGACTCCTCGTATCCGTCGAGTACCTGCCGTGCGAAGACACCCGCCTCGATGATCTGGGACAACTCGACTTCCTTGGCGGCGTCGAGCAGCGGCGTGCGCGCGATCTCGTCGAGGTACATGCCGACCAGGTCGCGGTCCGCGATCTCGCCGCCGTGTGCGCGAACACTGCTGGCCTTGTCGACGGTCCCGCCGGAGGCGGACTGACGACGGGCGACGGCACGGGTTGCCATGCGTGCTCCCTTTGCGTTGCGAGTCCCCCGCTCGATCGACGAGCGTGGGGAGGGCTGGCGGGTGTTTCTTCAGATGCCCGGTACTCGCCTTCGAGTACGTCTCGGCACTTTCCTCGGGTGCCCGGCATCTGATGGGCACAACGACTGGAATCAGGACAGAATTCCCAACCCGCCCCCCGATTTTTCTGATCATGCAGTACCCTGTGCCGCTCCGGGAGGAGGCGCAGTGCCGCCAGAGCGTGCAGAGGTGCAGGTCAGGCCGGGTGCCGAGAGGGACCTCGAGGCCCTCACCGACATCTACAACCACTATGTGCGTGAGACGCCCATCACATTCGACACCGCCACCTTCACCCCTTCGGAGCGACGCCCCTGGTTGCTCTCCCACCCCGAAGACGGACCGCACCGCCTGATGGTTGCCGCGGACCGGGACACACAGGAGATTCTGGGCTACGCCACATCCAGCCCCTTCCGCGCCAAGCCCGCGTACGAGACCTCCGTCGAGACGACGGTCTACGTGGCCCCGCACGCGGGCCGCAGGGGCATAGGCACGCTGCTGTACCAGGCCCTCTTCGAGGCCTTGGCGGGCGAGGACCTGCACCGCGCCTACGCCGGCATCGCCCAGCCCAACGAGGCGTCCACCCGGCTGCACGAGCGCTTCGGGTTCCGCCACCTCGGCACGTACCGGGAAGTGGGCCGCAAGTTCGGCCGCTACTGGGACGTCGCCTGGTACGAGAAGGAGCTGTAGAGGATCCGCAGCCACCCGGCCAGGCAAGATCCGCAGAAGGATCCGCAGCCACCCGGCCAGGCAAGATCCGCAGAAGGATCTGCAGCCACCCGGCCAGGCAAGATCCGCAGAAGGATCTGCAGCCACCCGGCCAGGCAGGATCTACGGCCGCCGGCCGGCCAGGAGCCGCGGCCGCCCGGGCGTCAGCCGAACTGCACCGACCGCTTGGCCAGCCCCATCCAGAACCCCTCGATCACCGACTTCTGCGCGTCCAGCTCGCCGGCCGCGTCGGCGGCGCCCATCGTCACGAACAGCGGGGCGAAGTGCTCGGTGCGCGGGTGGGCGAGGCGCCCGGCCGGGGACTTGCGCAGGAAGTCGAGCAACGCGTCCACGTCACCCGTCTCCAGCATGCGGTGGCCCCAGTCGTCGAACTCGGCCGACCAGGCGGGCACTCCCGCTCCGATGTGCCGCAGTGCCGCCAGGTTGTGGGTGAAGAAGCCGGAGCCGACGATCAGCACGCCCTCGTCGCGCAGCGGGGCCAGCCGGCGGCCGATCTCCATGAGCTTCACCGGGTCCAGGGTCGGCATGGAGACCTGAAGGACCGGGATGTCGGCGGCCGGGAACATCTCGACGAGCGGCACGTAGGCACCGTGGTCGAGGCCGCGGTCCGGGATGTCCTGCACGGGCATGCCGGGCGCGCGCAGCAACGCACGGACGGAAGCGGCGAGTTCGGGGGCGCCGGGAGCCTCGTACCGGACCCGGTAGTAGTGCTCGGGGAAGCCCCAGAAGTCGTAGACGAGCGGGACCGTCTCGGTGGCACCGATGGCGAGCGGGGCCTCCTCCCAGTGGGCGGAGACCATGAGGATCGCCTTGGGGCGCGGCAGGGTGGCGGACCAGGCGGCGAGTTCGCCGGGCCAGACGGGGTCGTCCGCGAGCGGCGGGGCGCCGTGGCTGAGATAGAGGGCGGGCATGCGCTCCGGCGTGCGCTCCTGGGTGGCGGCGGACATGGTGGCGACTCCCTGCTTTTACTTTAACTCTCAATGTCTTCGGTCACCCTACGCCCGATTTGTTTAAGATTCAAGGAGATCCCTCGTACAGTGGAGTGCATGAACGCTTCCGCACCCGCCGACGAGCCCACCGCGCCCCGCCGGTCCCCCGAGGCACCCGAGCCCCGCGAGCCCCGCTGGCTCACCGACGACGAGCAGTGCATCTGGCGCTCCTACCTGCACGCCACCACGCTTCTGGAGGACCACCTCGACCGCCAGCTCCAGCGGGACGCGGGCATGCCGCACATCTACTACGGCCTCCTCGTCGGCCTCGCCGAGTCCCCGGACGGCCGGCTGCGGATGACGGAGCTGGCCATGCAGGCCAAGATCACCCGTTCCCGCCTGTCCCACGCGGTCGCCCGCCTGGAGAAGAACGGCTGGGTACGGCGCGAGGACTGCCCCTCCGACAAGCGGGGCCAGTTCGCGGTGCTGACGGACGCGGGGTACGAGGTGCTGCGGCGCACCGCGCCGGGCCATGTGGCGGCCGTGCGGCAGGCGGTGTTCGAGCGGCTCACCCCGGAACAGCAGAAGTCCCTCGGCGAGATCATGCAGATCGTCGCCGAGGGACTCCAGCCCGACGGAGCGGGCGCGGACCTGCCCTGGCTGCGCTGAGCCGTTCACCCGGCGAGCAGCCGGGCAGGTCCCGGGGCCCGTGCGTACGAGGCGTCCCCTTCCTCGTTCCGCACGGGTAGTACCGAGTAGCACCTATTAGTACCGAGTGGTACCAAGTGGTACCGAAGGGGTACGACCGACGGTCGCCGTCAGTGGACGACCACCGGGACGGCCACCTCGTCCTCGACGCCCTCCACGGCCCCGGACACGGCGGTGGCACCGGGACGGCCGGCGTTGACGAAGGTCACCACGATCAGCGCGGCGAGCACCAGCATGCCGACGGCGAACCAGATGGCGTTGGTGTAGCCGTGCACCGCGCCCTGCATCTGGACCAGCTGCGCCTGCTGCTTGGAGGTCGCGGTCGCGATGTGGTCCTTGATGTACGCGGTCGTCGCGGACGCGGCGATCGTGTTCAGCAGGGCCGTGCCGATCGCGCCGCCCACCTGCTGCGAGGTGTTGACCATCGCGGAGGCGACACCGGCGTCCCGGGGTTCGACGCCCAGGGTGGCCAGGGACATGGCCGGCATGAACGCCGTACCCATGCCGAGGCCGAGCAGCAGCATCGCCGGCAGGATCGTCGAGGCGTACGACGAGCCGATCTCCAGCTGCGTCATCAGGAGCATGCCGGCCGCGGCGACCAGGAAGCCGGGGCCCATCAGCGTACGGGCCGGGACCCGGGTCATCAGGCGGGTGCCGATCTGGGTGGAGCCGATCATCATGCCCGCGACCATCGGCAGGAACGCGAAGCCCGTCTCGATCGGCGAGAAGCCCTTGATGACCTGCAGGTAGTAGGTCAGGAAGAGGAACGTGCCGAACATCGCGATGATGGCGATGCCGAGCGAGAGGTAGACGCCGCCGCGGTTGCGGTCGGTCACCACCCGCAGGGGCAGCAGCGGGGCCTTGACCTTGGACTCGGTGACTGCGAAGGCCAGCAGGAGCAGCGCGGAGGCGACGAACAGGCCGACCGTCAGGGAGTCGCCCCAGCCGTCGGACTCGGCGCGGGTGAAGCCGTAGACGAGCGAGACCAGGCCGAGGGTGGACAGCAGGACGCCGGGGATGTCGAGCGGGTTGCGGTTGCGGCCGCCCTCCGGCTCACGGATGACGAAGTACGCGCCGAGCGCGGCGACGATGGCGAACGGGATGTTGACGAAGAACGTCCAGCGCCAGTCCAGGTACTCGGTGAGCACGCCGCCGAGGATGAAGCCGACGGCGCCGCCGCCACCGGCGATCGCGCCGTAGATGCCGAACGCCTTGGCGCGCTCCTTGGCGTCCGTGAACATCACGGCGAGCAGGGACAGCGCGGCGGGCGCGAGCATCGCGCCGAACACGCCCTGCAGCGCGCGGGCGCCGAACATCATCGCGCCGGTGGTGGCGGCACCGCCGAGCGCGGAGGCGCCGGCGAAGCCGATCAGGCCGATGACGAAGGCCCGCTTGCGGCCCCACAGGTCGGCGATGCGGCCGCCGAAGAGGAGCAGTCCTCCGAAGGCGAGGGCGTAGGCCGTGATGACCCACTGCTTGTTGCCGTCGGATATGCCCAGGTCCTGCTGCGCGGACGGCAGTGCGATGTTCACGATGGTCGCGTCGAGGACGACCATCAGCTGGGCGAGCGCGATGAAGACGAGCGCCTTCCAGCGGTTGGAATCGGGGGCCTTTTCGAGAGCGCCGGGAGCGCTCCGGGCTGTTTCAGACATGGAGGTACCCACTTCGGGACTTCGGGACTTCGGGACTTCGGAATTTAGGGACTTCGGAATTTAGGGACTTAGGGACTTCTGACAGACGTGAGAACGGGACGGCGTGACAGGTGTCGTGACGGAAGGACTCTGAGGACGTCGCGAGGGCACGGTGAGGGAACGACTCGTGCACGGCTCGTCTGCGGCTCATCCACAGCGACGGCCGACGAGGCGCTTCCCTGTCTGGTGACTAACGCTCAGGCGCTTGGTGCTTGGGTGTGTTCAGTGCGTTCGGTGCGTTCAGTGCTGAACTCATCGGTCAGGGCCGGCGCAGATCCTCCATGGTGGCCGCCGCCCCCGGCAGGACAGAACGGGCCGGGGCCCGCAGTCCGTCCAGGAACAGTTGCAGATGACGGTGGACGAAGCGGTCGACGCTGAGACAGTCGGTGCCGGCCGGCGGCCGGCTGAGCTGGGCCACGGCGACCATCAGGTCACCGACGCCGACGTCGGGGCGGAGCTGGCCGGCCTTCCTGGCCCGCTCCATCACGCTCGCGATGATCTGCTCGCAGCGCTCGCGCGCCGCTTCCAGATCGGGATGGTTCTCGTCGAAGGCGGCGGCCACCATCGGGCACAGCGCGCTGATCCGTTCGTCGGCAGCGGCGTGCACGAAGCGCTCCAGCGCCTCGAAGGCGTCCCCGGTCTCCGCGAGCGCCTGCTCGCCCGCCTCGGACGTCCGGTCCAGCACGGAACAGACGACCTCACGGACCAGCGCGTCGCGGTCGGGGAAATTGCGGTACACCGTGGCGTTGCCGACGCCGGCCCGGCGGGCGATCTCGTCCAGCGGCACGTCCGGTCCGTGCTCGGTGAACATCTCCCGGGCGGCGGTGACGATCCGCTCGCGGTTGCGCAGGGCGTCGGCACGCGGCCGGCTCACCTTCCGCTGCACGCGGGTCGCGGTCGTCATGGCCTGCACGGCGGACTCCTCAGCTCGATCGGGTGACTGCGGGTTCTGCAAGTTCTACGAGTTCCACGAGAACTGCAGGTACTGCGGCGGTGCGGTACTACGGGGTGCGGTAGTGCGGTACTGCGGCGATCCGGGGACCGAGTCCCCGTTTCGGTCGGACACACGTCTAAACGGGGAAACGCTCCCCGGTTATTTCCCGCCCGGAAGAAGATTCCGTGTGACCTGAGTCACACAAAAACACACGTTCGGACCCTTTCAGCGCGCGTCCACACATCACCGGACACAGGGTGATCAGAAAGGAGCAGTCCGTGACCGCCGGCTGCCGTGGACGAAGGACCCGTGCATGCAGCATGAGCGCCCCCGCCCCCAGGTGCCGCTCCGCCGTCGGATACGCCCGCGCCGTGCGGCCGCCTTCACGGCCGTGACCGCGCTGACCCTGACGGTCGCCACCTCGGCCGGCACGGGCGACCTCACGTCCCGCTCCACCACGGCCGGGGCCGGCCCGGTCTCCCTGGCCCGCGGCTCTGCGCTCAGCCCCTGCCTGATCAGCGGCGGCCGCACCGTCCAGATGTCGGAGGGGGTGCCGACCGTCACCGGCTACTCGCGCTCGACCGGCACCGTACGGGCTCTGAACCTGATGATCGACTTCCCCGACGCGCACGGGAAGGGCGACGCCCTCGACCGCTTCCGCGAGTTCTTCCCCCAGACCCAGGAGTGGTTCCGCACCGCCTCCTACGGACGGCTCGTCTACCGCCCGGAGACGCCCGTCCCGCACTGGCTGCGCATGCCGAAGCCCTTCCGGTCGTACGGCATAGAACGCGGCGCCCCCTTCGACCCCGGTTACCGCCAGCTGGTCCAGGACATCGTCACCGCCGCCGATCCGCAGGTCGACTTCCGCGCCTACGACTTCCTGAACGTGCTGATCACCCCGAACGCCGGCCCGTCCGCCCTGGACACGGTCCTGTCGGTGACCTTCGCCGGCAACAAGGAGGCCCCCATCGCCGACGGTGTCCCCGTGGCCAACGCCTCCTTCGTCTACTCCCGCCAGGACGACGACTCCGGTTCCTACGGGCGCACCGGCTACCGCGTGCTGCCGCACGAGAACGGCCACGTCTTCGGCCTGCCCGACCTCTACACCCAGGAGGGCGGGGGCGCCGTCGGGCACTGGGACATCATGAGCGAGGACTGGGGGGCCAACAACGACACTCTCGGCTGGCACAAGTGGAAACTGGGCTGGCTGGACCCCGGCCAGGTGACCTGCGCGGCGACGCACGGCACCGTGCGGTACACGCTGACGCCGCTCGCCCGCACCGGCGGTCCGAAGCTGATCTTCGTCCCCATCGACGGCCGCCGCGGATACGCCGTCGAAGTGCGCACCCGCGAGGGCAACGACGAGGCCGTGTGCCGGCCGGGCGTGCTCATCTACCGGGTCGACGCCGGCGTGGACACCGGCATGGGCCCGGTCACGGTCTACGACGCCCAGCCCGACACCGGCGGCTGCACCCACGCCCCGAACGTCCACGCGGAACTCTCCGACGCCCCCTTCACTCCGGGCGAGGAGTTCCGCGCCCCGGACGGCGACATCCGGATCACGGTGACGAGCAGGGACGGCGAGGGGGACTACCGGGTGGCGGTGACCCGGGGGTGAGCGACCGGGCAGGGCGGGCAGCCGCACCTTCGATCTCCCCGGCTCAGCGGTGACGGACGCGCGCATTACGGTAGGCGTGCCGAACCGACATACCAGAAACCGAAACCCGATGCCCCCGCTCCCGTCCCCGTCCTCGCTCCCGTCCCGGCTCCCGCCCCCGATGCCGCGATGAACCCCGTCGACCCCGCCGACGCCTCCCGTGCGTCCGCCGGCCCCTCCCCCGCACCGACCGAGCCGATCCCACGGACTGAGGCAGCCGCACCGACCGAGCCGGTACCGCCGGCCGAGGCAGCCGCACCGGCCGAGGCGGTCACGCCGCTGATCCGGGGAATCGCCGTGCTGCAGCGGCTGACGGAGGCGGGCGGCACGCTGAGCCTGAGCGGCCTGGAACGAGCCACCGGCCTGGCTCGATCCACGGTCGACCGCATCACCATGACGCTGGGCCGCATGGGCTACGTCCGCCTGGACGGCCGTGACGCCGTGCTGGCCCCCCGCCTGATGGAACTGGGCAACTCCTACCTGGCCGCCCTGCGCCTGCCCGCGCTGCTGGGCGGACACGCCGACGCGTTGGCCGACGAACTGGACGAGTCGGTGTCGCTGGCGGTCGCCGACCGCGACGGCATCCGCTTCATCCACCAGGCCACCCGCCGCCGCGCGATGTCGCTGAGCTTCCGCATCGGCGACCTGCTGCCGGCCGAACGCACCGCGCCGGGACCGCTGTTCGCGACGGAGTGGACGGAGGCTGATTGGCAGAGGTGGCGCGCGCGCCGTGCGGCGGACCCGCACGACCACGCCTTCCCGGCCGTACCCCCGCGCGAACACCCCTCGGCCGACGCCGACTTCGAGGACCGTACGGCGCAGGCGGCAGCGAACGGCTGGGCGTCGGACGACCAGTTGATCGAACCGGGGCTGGTCGCCGTCTCCGTACCCGTACGAGATCCCCGCACCGGCCGGATCGCCTGCGTGGCGAACGTGGTGAGCCACACCAGCCGGCACACGGCGGCGGACCTGCGGGACACCCTGCTGGAGCGCCTGCGCGCGGCGGTGTCCCGGATGGAGGACGACCTGCGCACCGCGCCCCCGCCCGGGCCCGCGCGCGCCCCCTCGGGCCTGGCGGCCTGGACGGGCGCGTCGAAGCAGCGGCTGGGCCGCGAGTTCGTGGAGTCGCTGGCGCGAGGCCTGACGGTCCTGACGGCGTTCGGCGAGGGCCGCTCCGCGCTGACCCTGACGGACGTGGCGAAGGCGACGGGCCTGGCGCGGGCGACGGCCCGCCGGGCCCTGATCACCTACGAACACCTCGGCCTGGTGACACCGGGCGACGATCCGCGCACCTTCACCCTGACTCCCCGGGTCCTTTCCCTGGGCTTCCCCCCGCTCTCCCGCACGACACTCCCCGAGATCGCGACCCCGCACCTGGCGGAGCTGTCGGCGCGGGTCCACGAGTCGGCGTCCCTGGCGGTACTGACGGACTCGGGATCCGGCCCGGAGATCCAGTACACGGCCCGGGCGGCCACGACCCGCGTGATGAGCGTGAACATCACGGTGGGCACCCGGCTGCCGGCGTACGCGACATCACTGGGACGCGTGATGCTGGCGGACGCACCACCGCCGCCCCAGGCCCTGGGCACCCCGCACCCGCTGACTCCCCGCACGGTCACGGACCCGCAGACCCTGACCCGCCTCCTGGCCCGGATCCGCACCCAGGGCTACGCCCTGACCGACGAGGAGTTGGAGGAGGGCCTGCGCTCGATCGCGGTCCCGGTCCGCGACCGGACCGGCCACGCGGTGGCCGCCGTGAACGTCGCGATGCACGCGGCCCGGCGCACGGTGGAGGAATGCGTCCGGGACATCCTCCCCGAACTGCGCCGCACGGCGGACCGCATCGAGGCCGACCTGTCGGTGGCAGGCCGCTTCACCCGCGTCCCACCCTCCTGACCCCCCATCGCCCACACCGAATCCGGTACGCTGACGCCAGTGACCTTCACGGCCACGTCCGCCTTCGTAGCTCAGGGGATAGAGCACCGCTCTCCTAAAGCGGGTGTCGCAGGTTCGAATCCTGCCGGGGGCACACTGCCTGACCAGGCGATATGTATCGAACAGGCCCCTCGGAGTGATCTCCGAGGGGCCTGTTTCGTGCCTGGTGGGGACAGGGTGGGGACACGGCGTGTGTGCCGTATGTGTGCTGCCTCCCGCAGGCCGACGGTCCGGCTAGGCGGCCGCCTCATCTGCGGCTTCGGGTGCGGCCTCCGCGGGGCCGACCATGGGATGGACTTCCGCTCGCGCCACGTCGCTGGAGCGAGGCGCAGCGGGAGCCGGGGACGCCGTGGGCTCGGCGGCCGGTACGAGCTGAGGGCCTTGCGGCGCGTCGTCCCCACCCTGCCCACCCTGCTGTGCCGCCTTGCGCGGGACGAGCGCCACGGGCGCGTCTGCGGCCTCCACCTCGAGCTGTGGGAGAACGCTGGTGTAGGTGTCGGCGGTGAGCTTGAACGAGGAGTGCCCGAGCAGGACCTGAATGGCCTTCATGTGGACGCCGGCCGCCAGGGACAGCGTCGCAGCGCAGTGGCGCAGGTCGTGAAGCCGGATCGGCGGCAGGCCCAGCTTCTGGACCAGCCGGTTGAAGACCTGGGAGAGGTACTCCGGGTGGTACGTGCGGCCGTCCTCCCAGGTGAAGACGCGACCGGAGTCGACATACGGCCCGTACTTCTTCGGCTCCTTGCGGTGCTTCTCCTCCCACTCCGCGCGTTCGGCCTGCTGACGTCGCCGCCAGAACTTCATGAGCTCGTGAGTCTGGCTGTCGAGCCGGATGGTGCGGGCGCCGCTGTCGCTCTTCGGGGTGTCTTCCCAGACGTCGTAGGAGGCAGCGACGAGCTGCTCACTGATGTGGACGGTGCCGGCGGTCATGTCGGTCTCACGCCAGGGCAGGCCGCAGGACTCGCCGCGGCGTGTGCCCCGGAAGACCATGAGGTGGAACATCGGGTAGAGCCGGTGCTCGGCGACGCCGTCGAGGAAGGCGCCGGTCTGCTCGGCCGTCCAGACCATGACCGGTCCCGGCTTCTCCCCTGTCTCGCGCCAGCGCGCGACGCGCTCGTCGGTCCACACGAGCGGCTTGGGCGGGGTGTACTTCGGCAGGACGAGGTGCTGGGCCCAGTTTTCGCTGATGAGCTTCTCGGTGTTCTTGGCGTAGTCGAGCGCGGCGCTGAGCTCGTTCTTCATCTTGAGCTGCACGCCTGGGCCGGTGGTGTACCGCGGCTTCCTACGGGCCTCCCGCAGCTTCTCCTTGGCCGTGTTCCAGCGCTGCCGCAGTTCGGGCGGTCGCGGCTTGGCGGTCTGTTTCCAGGCGCGGTGGGCGGCCTCGCACTCCAGCCTGGCGAGCTCGGCGGCGTCCGCGTTGTCGGCGTGCTGCTCGTTGTCGCGCCAGATCTGCTCGAACATCTCCTGGATCTGCCGGGTGCGCAGGTCCCGCATCTTGATGTGGCCGAGGTTCGGGATGAAGACCCGGTGGATGTGGTCGTGGTAGGTCTTCCAGGTGGACCGCTTGAGGTCGACGCGCTTGGCGAACCAGCGGAGCAGGAACTGCTCGACCGTCTCGTCCGAGAGCACGTCGATGCCGTCCTGGGCCTTGTCCCAGATCTCCTGGGCTGCCTCCTCGGCCTTCTTCTTGGTAAGGAACCCGCCCTTGCGTGGTCGACGCCGCTCTCCCTTGGGCCCCGGCGGCAGTTCGACGTAGTAGTACCAGCTGCCGTGGTCCCTCGTGCCGAGGTCGGGGCACTCTGCGCCGAGCTCCCGCGTCTTCGGTCTGCCCTTGGCGTCGAGGACTGGAGCGCCGTCCTCGCCTGTGACGGGTTCCTTGCAGCCGCAGCGCCTGTAGACCGAGCCCTTGAACACATCCCCTCCTACCTGTCGTGTGAGCAGCCACGATGCGGCGATCATATGTGGAGACAAATGAAACGCCTCTCAACTACTGGGCGCCGAATGACTGCCGGGCGTATCCGACTCACCCAGATTTGACCGCGACACTCGCGGCTGACCGTGTGGCCGCCGAACGAAGCCGAACACCACATGTGTGGCAGCAGACAGATCCGACCGCGCTCGAAGGCTTCCAGCGCGATCTTGTCCGACCACCCGAAGAGAACTTAGACTCGATCGGGACTTCCTGGGAGGCGCGGGGGCGGAACAGGAGAGTCTGAGCATGCGAGATCGAAACGATCCGGCCACCGAGAACACTGCGGTGGTGGTGCGTCCATGACGCGGGACGAGGTCCTGGCCCTGCCCGTGACGGTCGACGTACTGACAGCCGGCAGGGCGTTCGGCTTCAGCCGGAACACCACGTACGAGCTGATCAGGTCCGGCGAGTTCCCTGTACCCGTGCATCCGTACGGCAAGGGCAAGCGCAGGGTGCTGACGTCAGAGCTGTGGGCGGCGCTCGGCGTACGCCCAGAGTGATGGAGGCTGGCGGTGATCTCCTGCGGGCGTCAGCGGGAGCGCCGCACGTCTTCCTGCCTACGGGCAGCACGGGTGCCAAGCCGACCGGTGCACCTAGCTGGGATGGCCCGTCGGACCCGTTGTCCTCTGCCACGATCTCGGCATGAGACTCACCCCGGGGACGACCCTTGCCCACGCCGACGACGTGCTCCGCCGAGCGGAGACGACGTGGGCCAATGCACGTGGCGCACAGGACCTCTACCGCGCCTATGTCGATGCGGTCCACGACACCTACCCAGCACTCAAGCAGGCTTTCGCATCCCCGGATCTGGCTCTCGGCCTGCACTCCGCGGCCTACTGGAACTTGCTGCCCCTCGGTGTTGCCCGTCCCGCGCTCGGTGTCGTCAGCGACCGCTCTGTAGCAACGCACGCAGCGCGAGCCCAGCGCGCGGAGAACCAGGCACTCACCGTCGAGATCGAGAACCAGGTGAGGGCCATGGAAAACGCCCGCGCCGAACTCGAGGCGCTGAAGAACCTCGTCGCCCGGCCTGGCTTGCCCGTCGTGTACGACACCAACATGCTCAACCACTGGCGGCAGCCCGGCGACATTCTGTGGCGCGCGGTCCTCAAGGCCCAGGGCGAGGAGGCGTCGCAGATCCGGCTCGTAGTGCCGCTACGTGTGATTGACGAGCTCGACCGGCAGAAGTACGGCCAGGGAGACCTCGCCAGGAAGGCCGCTACCGCTATTCGCTACCTTGAGCGCGTCCTCAAGGACAGCCAACCCGGACAGCCGGTTCGACTGCGCCAAGCCGTCACGCTGGAGGTGTGGGTCGACACCGACGACCGTGGCGGCGATGCCGACCTGTCGATACTGCGCTGCGCCGCCGACTTGGAGAACCTCCATCCGGCCACGGGCGCCCGTGTGTTGACCGACGACATCGGCATGCGTCTGCGCGCTCAGCAGCTGGGCCTGCAGGTGGTGCGCCTACCGGAGGACCATCGCAAGAAGGGCACCGCCCTCGACGAAGTGCCGCCGCAGGAGATGTAGCTGCTCGGCGCCAGGGTGGCGCCGCCCCTGGCATCGCCGAGTCGCAGACGAGATCGCAGGTTGTAGGCCAACCACAAGTTGGCATACTGCGGAGTTCTGGGACACAGTTTCGGGGCTACCCGGGGTAGGGTCCGCTGAGATCGAAACCCAATGCGTAAGCGGTAGGCAACGCCCCTCACATGTAGGGGTGACAATGCTACGCCTTCGCATACCATGTGGGTCAGACCGGGGGATATTTGGGCTGGAGAGAGCATGAGGGCCTACGGCCACGAAACGGACGGCGTGACTGCCGTTCCCGAGGAGGCCGCCCACCTGGCGGCGGCGGCCAAGCGTCTTCTCGAGGGGAAGAAGACACTCGCGGAGACCGCGGACTGGATGACGGAGAACGCCGGACCGACGGTCTCCGGGCGGGCATGGTCGCCGACGACGCTACGTCGCCGACTACGGAACCCGGCGATCGCCGGCCTCAAGGAGAACGGCGAGGGTGAACTGGTTCCGGGGCCGGCCGAGCCGCTGATCGATCGGGAGACGTTCGACGCCCTGCAGGAGCTGTTCCAGGAGAACAAGAAGGGCCAGGGCACGAAGCCGAAGCACGTCCACTACCTGTCGGGCGGCATCGCGACATGCACCCTGTGCAGGCAGCCCCTGGTGCCCCGGTCTACAGCGAATGGCGGGCGGGGGTACGTCTGCGAGACCGAGGGCTGCGGCAAGGTCCGGATCTCCGCCGAGCCGTTGGACGAGTACATCGGGGAGCGGGTCATAGCTCGTCTGCAGAGTCCCACGCATCTCAAGCGGCTGGCCGCCCTCCGCGACAGGTACGCGGCCGAGGCTCGCGAGGCAGAGAGGTTCCTGACGGAACTGAGCGGCCACAAGAACGAGTTGGCCCACGCCTACGGGGCGAAGGAGATGAACCTCGGCGAGTTCAGGACGGCAAAGGCCGCCCTGGAAGGGCGGCGCACCGAGGCGATGGCGGCCGTACGCCGCGGCAAGGCACTCGAGCAACTCCCGGAGCTGACCCCCAAGGGAGTCGAGACCTGGTGGAACGAGACCGCCGGCCGCGAGCAGCGCCGCAACCTCGTTCAGCTCGTCGTGCGCGAGGTGCGCGTTGGACCGGCGACCGTACGGGGCTCGCGGAAGTTCGACGAGGCCCGCTTCGAGATCTTCTGGCGATGGAAGTGACAACTGGCAAACGGATCAGCGAGGTTTGAGGTGTCAGGCAAGACACTCTCTGTTCGGACATTTGTTTGCACTGACGAGTAACCACGAATACGCTGACGATCTCGCTCTCTGTGGAAGACCTCGTCACCGCTCGTGGTGCGTCCTGGTGACGCTCCCGCAGAAGGCGGTCGGGGCGCAGGGGGGCCGAGACTGCGCCATGGCTCAAGGGGAGGAGCATGAACCGGCGCGACTCGTCGCGGACGGACAGACGGACCGACGGGGACGGGGTGAACCCGGCGACGGACGTCGATCCACCAGGCGAGGACGACTGGCTCGATGGGGAGATCCTCAAGGTCTTGATGGGGGCGGACGTCGAGTTCGAGCCCGAGGATTTGGGGCCAACATGTGTCGAGGAAGAGTAGAGCCGACTGAGCAAGTCAATTTAGACACGAGCCCTGGCCGTCAACGATAGGCGGCCGGGGCTCACTCATTTCAACTCCCCGCCGAACAGGGGCAATCCCGGCAACCCGCCAGCGAAACACACTTGACGGTCAAGATCGACTGACAATAGTATTTAGTCATCACCTCACAGGAACCCACCCTGCGAGACCGAGAGTGCGAGGAGTCAGCGACATGAACGTCACCGAGGCGAGCATCGAGGTCACCGCGATCCCCCTCGCGGACATCGAGCCCAACCCGGACCAGCCCCGCAAGTTCTTCGACGAGGCCAAGCTGGAGGAGCTGGCGGCCCAGTTCCGCTCGGTCGGCCAGCTCCAGCCGATCGTGGTCCGCATGGTCGGCGGCGACAAGTTCCAGATCGTGATGGGTGAGCGCCGCTGGCGGGCGATGCACCTGGTGGAGGGCGCTACCACCATCGAAGCCAAGGTCGTCAGCAGCGTGGACGACGAGCAGGCGTTCGTGATGGGCATCTCCGAGAACATCGGCCGGGCGGACATGACCCTGATGGAGGAGGCGCAGGCGTACGCGGACCTGGTCGGGTTCGGCTATCAGGCCGAACGCATCGCGGAGATGTTCGGCAAGACCACCGACTACGTGCGGTGGCGGATGGACCTGCTGAACCTGACCACCGACATCGCAGAGCTGGTGGCCGAGGGGAAGATCAAGGCGGACTTCGCCTGGTACCTGTCGAAGCTGACGCCGGCGAACCAGAAGGTGGCGGTCACCCGGTACATGAAGGGCGACTTCAAGACAGAGACGGACGCCTCTACCTTCGCGCAGGCCCTGCGGATGAAGGAGAACCAGGAGGGCTTCTTCTCCGAGAAGGAACTGTCGGAGAAGGAGAAGGAGGACAAGGCCAAGGAGCGCAGGCAGGCCAAGGGCAAGGTGGACCAGGTCGAGCGAGCGGGGACCCTCCTGGAGGAGCTGGCGAAGCTGACGCCGTCGGAGCTGGCGGACCTTTTCGAGGGCGAGGTCGGCAAGCACCTGGACGCGGTGGAGCGGGTACGCAAGGCGGCGGCCGAAGCGGTGAAGAAGCTGCGGAAGGCGAAGGCGATGTCGGAGGCGAAGCAGCTGACGGTGCGGCCGGAGCTGAAGGTCGAGCCGGAGGCGGAGGGCGAGGAGGAGCCGAGCGAGGCCGAGATCACCGAGGCCGCGGCGGAGGAGCCCTCAGAGGCCGAGCTCGAGGCCGCCGCCTGAGCGCGTACGCGACAGCCGGGGCCCGAGGACGGGCCCCGGCTGTTTTGTGTCGACGAACGTTCGGGCGCGCGTGCGGATGGGGTGTTTGTGGGGTGCGAGTGGGGCGGCGTGCAGGCCGACTCAGCCATAAAACAATATTGACGCAAATAGCTGTTGACGATAGAATGTTATTGCCGAAAGTCGGCATCTACGAGCACTGGCGAGCTCGTCGCAGGCGTGCGGAACAATCCCGGCGGCCGGCCAGGGGGCAGCTCCCCGGCTGGTCGCCGACTTGTACCCCCCTTGGGGCACGGAAAGGTGGGCGACTATGGAAGTCGTCATCGAAGAAGGCGGGGGCCTAGACCCAGACCAAGCGGCCGGCCTCCTGGCAAGTGGCGTGGTGACGCCGCGTCGCCGATGGCTGGCAGCCGCTCTGGGCACGGCGATCCCGTGCCGGTCATGCGGGCGGCGCCTGCGGGTGATCCCCGCGCCAGGCCCTGGGATGGGCACGGTGGCGGTGGACAGTGAGGGGCGCCTCGTGTTCGGCTCCGGCAGCCTCACACGGGACGCGCTCAGCGTTCGGCTGTGCGACGCCTGCTTCGAGCTGGCCGGGTGGGAGAACTCCCACAGCGACGAGGATCACAAGGAGAAGCCGGACCCGGGCTGCCCGCTGTGCGGTGCGGCGGAACCGGCGTGAGGGAGGAACGTGTTCGAGCTGTTCACGCACAGATATCAGGGCTTCGAGCCGTCGATGGGTGTGCCGGTGCGCATCACCCTGGGCGCGCCGCGGTGGGCGCTGCCGTACGCGTTGGAGCACCAGGTGCGGGAGGCGGCGCCGAGTCGCGAGTACTTCGGGTCGGCCCGACCGACGTACGAGGCGGCGTATCTGGCCCAACTGGACCGGCATGGCGTGCAGTTTTTCGCGTCGCGGTTCCAGGAGATCTCGGTGGCGGCCGGGGATCTGAGGCTGGTGCTGCTGTGCTTCGAGGACCTGTCGAAGCCGGACCAGTGGTGCCACCGGCGGATGTTCGCCACCTGGTGGCAGGAGAAGACCGGCGCGAAGGTGCGGGAGCTCGGGCCGCTGGGGCCCGTGTACGAGCAGGGGACATTGCTGTGAGCGAAGAGCGCAGGCCCAACTGGGCTGAGATGAGGCAGGAGGACTTCGAGGCTCCGCCTCGCCCGAAGCCGGGGCCGCCGGGCCAGATGGAATTGTTCGAGCCCGGGCCGGCGAGGGCGAAGGTGAAGCCGGGTCTTCCGGAGGAGTGCCCGATGGGAACGTTGAGCCTGCTGGACCTCCTGGCAGCGGAGCAGTGATGGCAGTCGTTGCGGCCTGACGATCCATGTGACGGGTGCGGCAGCGCACCCGTCACATGTGTTGTGACAGACATTCGTCTGATAGCGTTCGATTGTGGCGGGGTGATCTTCCCGGTCGGCCCCGCCGCGCGCCGGTAGTGCACCTGGCAGCACACCCCGCTCCCGGTGGGGAGGAGCTCGTTCGAGTCGGGCCCGGCGCTCGAGGACGCGTCCGCACAGGCACGTGGTGCGGAGTCGACCAGCCAAGGAACCATCCCCCTCCAGGCGTCCCCCGCGCCTCCTGGTTCCCAGGCGGTCCGGCACGGCAGGACCAGCCCCCTGCTCCTCCGGACCCGCGTCCCACCCCTCGACGGGGCTCAGGTCGGAACGAAGAAGGAAGAAGTCACCACAGCGGGGAGGCCCGGTGTTCCACGGCTCGATCCCTGCGGACCTTCGCGCGATCATCCACGAGCACGCCACCACCTGGCGCGGCCAGGCCGAGGACATCTACGTCGGCTGCTCGGGCAACTTCACGATCGAGCGCGTCCTACACGACTCGGGCTTCCGGCTCCACGGCTGCGACGTGCAGCTGTACTCCTCCGCGATCGGCTGGTACCTCGCGGGGCAGGAACTACCCATCACCATCCGTGCCGAGTCGGCAGACGAACTCGACTGGCTGACCCCCTACTTTGACGGCCACGCCGGGACACTCGCCGTCGTGCTGCTCGGCTCCCGTTTCTTCCAGTGGGTCGGGCGTGGCGACCACCCGTACTACGGGCGGATGTTGGCGGCGTACCGCCGGCAGTTCCCCGAGCTACACGCGAAGACGGTCTCGAAGATCGAGGCGCTCCCGCTGCGGCTGGCGTCGTACGCGCCGATGGACGTGAACGAGTGGCTCGCCGAGCAGTTACCGGCGGACGCCCCGGTCGTCGCCTTCCCGCCGTTCTACGCCGGGGACTACGAGGGCCAGTTCGCGGCCTTGGACAAGCACCTGGACTGGCCGGCACCGGAGTACCCGACGCTGGACGACACAGCCAAGCAGACCCTGATCGAGCGCATCACCGACCGGCCGCACTGGGTGCTCGGCCTGCACTTCGAAGTCGAGGAACTGGCGGACCACCTGCGCGGTCAGGTGCAGACGGCCAACCGCGGCCTGCCGATCAACGTGTACTCGTCGGTGCCGCGCTCACGGATCGTTCGCCCCAACCAGCGCCTGGAGCCGGTGCGCGCCCCGCGCCTCGTACCGGGTCGGCGGCTCGGCAAGACGCTGACGCTGGCCCCGCTGTCGATGGGCCAGTTCGCGACGCTGCGCTCGCAGTACATGAACCACAACATCCGCCCGGGCACGCCGACGATGGCGCTCGCGGTCCTGGTCGACGGGGTCGTGGTGGGCGCGTTCGCGTTCTCGACGCCGAAGTACGACCCGCACAACGTGTACCTGCTCTCGGACTTCCCGGTGGCGCCGACGTCGTACGGGCGTCTGGCGAAGCTCGTGCTGTACGCGGCGCTGTCGACGGAGGCGCAGTTCCTGGCCCAGCGGACGATGAACACCCGCCTGACCCGCCTGAACACGACGGCGTTCACCCAGCGCCCGGTCTCCATGAAGTACCGCGGGCTGCTGCGCCTGAACTCCCGCAAGGACTCCACCGACCCCGCCTACCGCTATCAGCTCGACTACGGCGGCGAGTTGGGCCGCTGGTCGCTGGCAGAGGGGTTCGCGCAGTGGAGGAGCAAGCACGGACAGGCCGAGGAACTGAAGGAGAGCAGGAAGCCATGAGTGAGCAGCTCAAGCCCCGCATGGTCGAGGGCGACCCGCGTGAGCTGATGCTGCTGGACGTCAACGCACGGTTCATGCGGCACGAGCAGTTCCAGCGCCTCGTGGCGAACATCCGCGCCGACGGGGCGCTGACCTCGACACCGCTGGTGTGGAACGACAGTGAGTCGGGGCAGCGGATCGTGCTGTCGGGCAACCACCGCACGAAGGCCGCCATCGAGGCCGGCCTGGAGCGGATCTGGTGGATGGAGATCACCGAGCCGCTGCCGAGGCAGCGGCAGATCGCGTTGCAGCTGGCGCACAACGCGATCGTGGGTGAGGACGACCCGGCCACCCTCAAGGCGCTGTACGAGGAGCTGGAGGACGTCTCCATGCGCCTGTACTCCGGCCTGGACGACAAGACGCTCGACCTGCTTGACGAGGTCAGCGTGCCCAGCCTGGCCGAGGCCAACCTGGACTTTGCGACCGTACAGATCGTGTTCCTGCCGGACGAGAAGGAGGCCGCGGAGAAAGCCTTCGAGGCCGCGCGGAAGGCCGCCTCGGCCGACGCCCGCTGGCTCGCGCGCATCGAGCAGTACGAGAGCGTGCTGGACACGCTCGACACGGTGAAGGGCGCGCACAACATCGGCAACGTCGCCGCCGTGTTCGCGATCATCCTGGCGCTCGTCGAGCGCCACCTCGGTGAGCTGGCGGACGGCTGGTACGACCCGGACGAGCAGACCGCCACCCGCAAGGGCACCACCCCGGTCGAGACGGTGCTGGCCACCCGCACCATGCCCGCCGACGCCGCGGCCATCGTGCAGCGGGCCATCGACCGCATGGAGCGGGACGGCGACATCGAGGCCGGCCAGCGGTGGCGGGCCCTGGAGCTGTGGGCCGCCGACTACCTGGCCGGTGCGGCGTGAAGCGCCCCGATGTGCGGGTCGGCCAGGTGTGGGCCGACAACGACAAGCGCAGCGAGGGCCGCACCGTGCGCGTCGACGAGATCGATGCCCGCTATGCGTACTGCACGGTGCTCACCGCTGCCACGCCCGACGGCCGGACCGGGCAGCGGGCCCGGATCGCGCTGGAGCGGATGCGGCCGACGAGCACGGGCTACCGACTCCTGGACGGTACGCCGTGAACAGCGAGCTGTACCGCAAGCTGCTCGCCGAACGGTACGGGCCACTCGACCGGCTGGAGGCCGAGCGCTACCCGCTGGCCGTCGACCGGGCGGAGCCGGTCACCGGCACCAGCGAGGAGCAGTGGCGCCGCCAGGTCCGCGACATCGCCACGCGCTACGGCTGGCGGCTGCAGTATCACACGGCGGACTCCCGGCGCTCCGACCCAGGCTGGCCCGACGAGGTGTTCGGACACCTCGGCCAGCGCCGCACGCTCTTCGTCGAGTTCAAGACCGACACCGGGCGGATCCGCCCGGCCCAGCGCGAATGGCTGGCTCACCTCGCCGACAGCGGATTCGAAGTCGCCGTATGGCGTCCTCGCGATCTGCCCACCGTCCTGCAGGTATTGGGCCCGGCACGGCAGCGGGCCACCCTCCCCGCGAACTTCCGGAGGCCCGCCTCGTGAGCGGCCCGCACGCAGACGAGCTGAACCGGCTCCACGCCGAGATCGACCACCTGACCACCATCCACCGCACGGCCGCCGGCCTGGCCCGTGCCCTGACCGAACACCTCGCGGACGAACCTTTCCGCCTCGCCAACCAGCTTGCTCGCCTCCTCGACGGCGAGCTGGAGCCCGACGACATCCCCGAAGGGAACGCACGATGAACCTCGCCAAGGACTCGGCGTCGTGGGAACGCACCGTCTCCGTCACCCCGCTGCCCGACTCCGTACGCCGCAGGGCAGCCCTCCAGGTCGCCGCCCGCGCCACCGGTGGGGAGCGCGTACAGCGTCGCGCCGACTGCGCCGACCTCCTGGCGCACCTCGGTCTTCTCGACCCGGCCCTGCGCAGCTCGTCGAGCTGAGACGAAACGTCCCTGCGCAGGAGGGGAGCGGGAGGAGAGACAGACCAGGCGGGAGAGCACTGATCGGATGGCGGACAGCGCCGAGGCATGGGAGAGGCAGCCGAGCGAGTCGGCCGCCGCGTGGGAGGCGTTCGCCTGCTACCGCGACCTCGGCCTGTCCCGCAGCATCGGCAAGGTCGCCGAGCGCCTGGCCAAGTCCCGCACACTCATCGAGCGCTGGTCGACGACACACCGCTGGGTGCTGCGCGCCGAGGCGTGGGACCGGGAGCAGGACCGGCTCTGGCGCGCCGAGCAACAGCAGGCCGCCCGGGAGGTGGCCCGCCGGCACGCCCGCCTCGCCTCCGCAGCCCAGTCGAAGATCGTCGCCCAGCTCCAGCAGCTCGACCCCGCACGTCTCAGCCCGTCGGACGTGATCCGCTGGCTGGAGGTCACGATCCGCATCGAGCGCCAGGCGTACGGCATGGACCTGGCCGACGCCGCCGCGTCCACCTCCAAGGGATCGGAGACGGCAGACGTGTCGGGCCTGACGGACGAGGAACGCCGGGCCCGCATGGAGCAGCTGCGCCGCGAACTCGAATCGCGCATCGGCACGTTGGGCGGTGAGCAGCCGTGACCGCCGATCCGCGGGCCGCGCTGCCCGACCCGGCCAGCATGTCGGACGTCGAACTGCACGCCGAGATCAGCGCATTGATCGAAGCCGACGCGGTCTCGGCGCGCCGCTGGGCCTGCGACCGCCCCGGCTGCGACGGCCTGCCCCACGAGGGCTGGCTGCACCACCACGCCCGTGCCACGCAGCGTCTACCAGAGGGTGACTGGGCGGCATGGATGATGCTGACCGGCCGAGGCTGGGGCAAGACGAAGTCCGCGGCGGAGGCTGTACGGGAATGGGCGGCCGCTCCGGGAACGATGATCGCGGTGGTCGCGAAGAACGCCACGCTGGTCAAGGAGATCTGCTTCGAGTCTCCCAAGTCCGGCCTCCTGGCGGTCATCCCGCCCGAGGACATCCGCCGCTACAGCCCAGGCAACGGCCTGACCACCCTCCGCCTGAAGAACGGCTCGGCGATCTACGGCTTCGGCGCCGAGACCCCGGACAACCTGCGCGGCTTCGCCTTCGACAAGGGCTGGCTCGACGAGTACGCCGCCTGGAACCGCCACACCGCCCAGTCGGTGTACGACATGCTGTGGTTCTGCCTGCGCGAGGCACCGAGCCCCCAGGTGGTCATCTCCACCACGCCCAAGCCGCTTCCCCACGTCAAGCGCCTGGTGGAACGCGGTCGGCGCCCCGGCTCCACCGTTGTCCTGACGACCGGCCGCACCGAGGACAACCGCGCCAACCTCTCCCCCGCCGCACTCGCCGAGCTCGACTCCGAGTACGGGGGCACCCGCCTGGGCCGTCAGGAGCTCGACGGCGTCCTCCTCGAAGACGTCGAAGGCGCACTGTGGAAGCAGTGGATGTTCGAGGTGGAGGGCTTCCGCATCGCCCGCACCGCCGTCCCGCCGCTCGACCGCCTGGTCGTCGCCGTCGACCCGGCCGTCACGACGACGGACACCGCGGACCTGACCGCCTTCACCGTGGCCGGCCGCTCCTACCCGCTGGAGCAGATGTACGGCGACCGCCGTCCCCGCGGCTACGTCCTTCACGCCGAGCAGGACCGCCACACCCCCACGGCCGCGATGCGCCGCGCCGCCGCGCTGTACCACGAGCACCAGGCCGACTGCGTGGTCATCGAGGCCAACAACGGCGGCGACTACCTCCCCGCCCTCCTCGCCGAGGTCGACCCGACCGTCCCGTGCCGCGTCGTCCACGCCACGCGCGGCAAGCGCGCCCGCGCGGCCCCGGTGGCGATGCTGTACGAACAGTCCCGCATCAGCCACGCGGGGCCGCCGCGCACGTTCGCGGTGCTGGAGGAGCAGATGACGACGTACGTCGGCGCGTCCGAGGCCGAGGAGAGGTCCCCGGACCTGCTCGACTCCTGCGTCTGGGCGCTGACGGATCTGTTCCTCGGCACGCCGCTGGCCGCGCCGAGGAACGCTTCAGACGGCCGGTTGAAAGGGCGACGGTGACAGTTGGCAGCATCTCTGCCCTGCAGTGGCCGGCGCCTACTGTGAGATCCACCGCCAGACCATCTCGAGAGCAAATCGAGTGATCCCCGCACAAGCCCCCTTGATCACGGCCTCAACAGGCAGTGTGCACTTGAACAGACGCCTGCGTGGAGACTTGGAGCCAACCGCACGGGCGGCCGCATCTTCCTGCCCGGATCCGTTCCTACCTTGAGTGCAACGGTTCGGAGCCCAACGACTCACTGGTACCTCCTGTGATGGGGCGCCCGACGGCTTCCTCCGAAGGGCCGGCCTCAGGTCTCCTCCTTCCAGGAGGTTTCCAGCGATCTTCCGTGCGCCGAAAGACCTACAAGTACCCTGGTCAGCGGCGTAGTTCCGTGTCTTCCAGCGGACTACAGGACTGGAAGCTTGCCAGGAGGGTGGATCTTGGACGGGGCTGTGAAGCGGTTGAACGACGAGCTGCAGAGCCTTTACAAGGCAGCAGGAGAACCAACCCTGAGCCAGCTCGTGCGGCTTGCCGCAAAACAAAGACCTCCTATCAAGATTTCCGACTCCACCATTAGCGCGTGGTTGAACGCGGGGCATGTTCCGGGTCCCGGCCCCAAAGAAAGGTACTTTGTCACGCTCGTTACCTTTCTACAGAGCCGTGCAAAAAAGAACGGTTATCAGGCTCGACCAGGGGAGGCTTGGCTACACCTTCTGCATGAGGCACGCAGCGAGAGAAATGCACATCGGGGCGGACGGCCTCAAAACGAGAAGAACCAGGTGCGGGCGAGCACCCCAGATAGGATGCAATCTGTAGAAAACTTGCCGCTACGCCCAATCGGGGTCGTGGGTCGTGACGAGTCTTTGCGAGATCTGATCAATCATCTTGACACCCGCCAGACGAAACAGAAATCAACAATCGTAACCACAGTCTCAGGGATGGGCGGAACCGGCAAAACGACACTTGCTATCGAGGCCGCCCACCGCTTGCGGGACCTCGGTTTGTTCACTGGCGGAATACTCTTTGTCGATATGCGCGGTTATAGTAGTAACGATAGCGACCTGAAGGCCGAGAATGCCGCCGAGTTGCTACTCCGCCATCTCGAGGTCCCCGAGAACGAATCTCAGCTTACCGGCCAAGAGGTGCTGGAATTGTGGCGACGGCACACCAGTCTTCTGAGTGATCAGAATCGCCCACTGCTCGTCATTCTGGACAATGTGTCGACTGCTAGCCAGGTAGCACCGCTCATTCCACCATCCTCAGACCACCGGATCCTGATCACGACGCGCCATGTCCTGGCATCTCTACCTAGTCGTCAGATAGAGCTGGGCGAGCTCACTGAATCAAGTGCCGCAAAGGTCATCGATCAGGCTCTACGAATTGCGCGTCCAGAGGACTCCAGAGTCACAGATAACCCCCAGGACTCAGCCGAGTTGGTCTCACTTTGTGGCGCACTGCCGCTGGCCCTGCAAATCGTCGCAGCTCTTCTAAAGGTGGAACCGAACCGACCATTGGCTAGCTTGGTCGAAGAGCTACAAGAAACGCGGAACCGTCTCGACGGCCTCGAGTACGAGGAATTTGACGCCCTAGGTAACCCGCTAGCGGTTAGAGCCGCTTTCTCGCTCTCCTACCGTCGCCTCTCAGCTGAAGAAGCCCGTGCCTTCCGTTTGCTGGCGCTGGCACCTGGACCCGACTTCTCGCTAGAGACCGCTAGCGTAATTCTGAACGTATCCCCATCGGACGCTCGGCGGTTCATCCGCAAGCTGATGAGTGCTCATCTCTTGCTTAGCCAGAACACAGAACGCTGGTTGATGCATGACCTCATCGGATTTTACGCGGAAGAGAAAGCCGTCGAGCAGAACATTGAGTCTTCAGAAGCCCTCAGTCGCATTCTTCGACACCTGCTAGCCATTTGCGAAGAGGCCGACGAGAAAATTAGATGGGTATCGGACGAGGAACAGGGCGCTCGATTCCTCTCGAGGGATGAAGCGTGGGAATGGCTTGTCACTGAGCATCAGACGCTCGTCTCAGCCGTCTCTTATGCTTATCGCGTCGAAGCAGACATCATTGCAATCCACCTTGCAATGAATCTAGCTGGATACTTCAAGCAAAATCACCACGCCACGGATTGGGAGTACGTATACGAAGTAGCACTCAAGGCGTGTCGCAGATATGGAGAGCCGCGACTCGATATTGAAGTGCTATCCACCATAGGGCGCCTCTATGATGCTGCACACCAACCCGAAGCGGCGAGCCGCTTCCATTGCGAGGCCCTCAGCTTGCTCAAAAAGGTAGGACACCACCCCAGTAAAGCATCAGTTCTCAACAGTGCGGCCTCCTCTATGGTAGACGCACTACGATACGAGGAAGCCTTGCCCCTCTTTCGCAAGGCCCTAGCCGAATACCGAAAGGAGGGGGACATACGCGGCCAGGGAATGGTCCTTCACAACTTGGGCAGCATCCTCAGCAACCTAGGCGAACCGAAGCAGGCAATAGAATTCTTGCAGGAAGATCTTGCCATCTGCGAAGAACTCGGAGACCACAGAGGGGCAGGGGAAACATTGAACACGCTGGGATGTGCGCATTACGACCTAAAAAAATACCAAGAAGCAGCCTCCAACTTCAGCCGCAGCTTGGAGATCGCCCGAGAGTTCCAAGATCTTAATCTAGCAGGTCACGCCCTGAAAAACCTCGCAAACTGCTACGCCGGACTGAAAGAATTCCCTGAAGCGCTGACGCTTTACCAGCAGGCACTGGAGGTTCAGCGTGCGATTGGAGATCGCTACAGGGAGGCTGAGACATTGATGTGTCTGAGCGTCACCTATGAGGATGTCGGGCGAATCGGAGATGCAGTCGGCTGTCTTGAGGAGGCAGTCGCAGCTTTCCAGGAGTCCGGAGCGTTTGACGGGGTTCTGGCGGCCAAGCGTTGGCTGCATGACCTTCGAAGTAAGAATCCTTTCTACAAGTTCTGACGGAGTGTCGCTGTTCGTCCCGTCCACCCGCTGAACCTTCCGCAGATGCCTTAAGCTGCGCCGTCTTTGCAGCTGACGGAAGTTCGGGAGGACTGTGTGCGTAGTTGGCGAAAGCTCCTCATCGACACCTGGGGAGCACTGGCGTACAAGCCCGCCTTCCAGGCGGCCTCCGAGGGCCGCACCACCAGGCTGCCCGGGTCCGTCGCTGCATCATGGGTGCCAGAGGAAGACCGACGCCGCCTAGCGGCGTACACGGTGCTCGCGGCCTACGACACCAACCAGGCCGCAGCTCTGCTCGGCGAGCACGGCGACAACCGCCGCGAGTACGGCGATGCCTCCCTGATCGTTGACCAGACACTTAGCCACCTGCTCGGCGAGACCCAGCAGATCGTGGTCGACGGTGCCGAGGGCGACACGGCGGCCCAGGCGCGGGAGGCACTGCTGCGGGAGTGGGCGCAGGCGGAACATCTGCGGCTGCGGATGCAGTATGCCGAGCGCACCGCCGTGCTGCTTGGCGACACGGTCTACCTGCTCGCCTGGTCCCGCGCGAAGGCCCGGCCGGTACTGAAGACGATCGACCCCGGCTTCTACTTTCCCGTGCTGCCGGAGGGTGCGATCGACGCAGACGAGTACCCGCAGCGTGTCCACCTGGCGTGGGAGGTGCCGGAGGACGCGGCCACCGGGAGGAAGGGCATCCTGCGCCGGGTGACATACGAACTCGGGCCAATCGGCGATGGAGGCACCAGACGGACGTATCCGTGGTCCAGCCAGCCAAGCACCATCACCTGCTACCTCACCGACGCCGAATGGGACCTGGACCAGGTAGACAGAGCCGGCGACATCGACGCCCTCTCCCCTGCACGGGCCCGCTTCCGCAGCAACGGGGACGGCGAGGTCCTCAACCGGCTCGATCTACAGCTGGACTTCATCCCGCTCGTGCATATTCCCAACACGGTCAACGGCGCTGAGCACTACGGCCAGTCGAGCCTCCTGTCCGTCGCGCAGCTCCTCGACGACCTCGCCGCGGCCGACACCGACAGCCAGCGGGCCTCGGCGACCACTGGCTCGCCCATCATCGGCCTCTCCGGGGCACGACTCCCTGTAGACCGCAGGACCGGCAACCCCCTGCCCGTTGAAGTCGAGCCAGGAATGGTGTGGCCGCTGGGCGACAACGGACAGCTCAGCACCGTCGACACCTCGGCCCAGCTCGCCGAACTCCGCGCGTACGTAGGAGCGCTGCGCGACCGCCTGTCCGTTGTGACCCGGCTGCCCGCAAGCGTGCTGGGCACCGTCAGTCCGTCAGAGGTTCCATCCGGGTACGCGCTGCAGCTCAGCTTCGGCCCGCTGGACGCCATGGTGCGCTCGATGCGCCTGGCACGGGAAGCCAAGTACCCCCTGCTGCTGAAGATGGTGCAAAGGCTGTATCAGCTCGGCGGCGTACTGCCTCCCGGCGACAACCCCCGCGCCACGATCTCCTTCGGGGCCTACCTGCCCACCGACCAGGCAACTGCCTTGGACCTGGCGGCCCGTGGTGTCCAGGCTGGCGTTCTATCGCTGGAGACCGCGGTGCGTCTGCTCGTCGGGGCCGGCTTTCCGATCAAGGACGCGGCGCTTGAAGTGGAGCTGCTACGAAGGTCCTCCGCTACAGCGGCGTGAACTCGAGGCGTAACGACCCGCACAGGCGCGGCGCTTATAAAAACAGCACCGCACTTGCGGTACCGTTCTTATAAGATCGTGCCCGCCGAACTCGGAGGTTGAATGGCCGCCCTTTCCCTCGCTGCGCCTGGTCCCGAGGACCACAACGCGCAGCTTGCCGCCCTCGGCACCAAGCTGGAATATCTGCACCCGGCCTTGCGGGCCGGCGAGATCGCTCGTCGTTCCGCGACGCCGAACCACCCGGCCAACACCGCCGGCACTCGGGCGTACCAGGAACACGTCCGGATCATTCGTGAGATGCACATCCAGCACGAGGGCTGGAAGCGGCTTCTGCACGACCACCTGGAGCTCGTCTGCAACTCCGACAAGACCGTCGCGATCGGCGTCATGGTCGGAGATGCGGCGACCGGCGAGCGCAGCCTTCACCCGCGGAACCTTCACCGGCGTGGTGCGGCCACGGAGCGGGCCGCCGAGGCCAACGCTCAGCTGGAACTTTTCCCGCCCCCGGTGCGGCGCAACGAGACCGTCCTGAGCGCAGAGGAGTCGTCCCGGCTCGCTCTCTGGTTCCTCGTGTCGTACCGCGTCGAGGACGGCGACAAGGTTCGCATTCACAGCGAGCTCTCGCTGCCCGGCGAGGTTGCGGACGGTTACGTCACGAGGTGGAAGCAGCGCATCCCTCTTCCAGTCCTTGAAATGGACGGAATCGAACCGCCGTACGAAGATGGGGACGGCGAGATCGACATCCCGGTGCCGTTCCGCTGATCGTACGTCCTGGTGCGGCACTGTTCTGGCAGTGCCGCACCCTGCACCACCGACAAGACGAGGCAGTCCACCATGGTGACCCCATCACGCATCACTCTGGCCCGGAAGCGCCGGGGACTGACCCTCGCGGAGCTCTCCCAGCGGGCCGGGGTATCACTGCAGAGCCTGTCGAACTACGAGACAGGACGGACCACGCCCCGCCCACCCACTGTCCGGCGGATCGCCGAGTCACTCGACTTCCCTGACCGGTTCTTCAGCGGCCCCGAGATCGACGAACTCCCCGCAGAGGGCATCTCCTGGCGCGCCCGGACCAAGACGCCTCCCCGGGTCTTGGACGCTGCCAGGGCCGCCGGCACACTCGCCGCCCAGCTGTACGACTGGATCGACGGACGGTTCCGTCTGCCCGAGCCGGACGTGCCGTCGCTCGGCAAGCCCGACCCTGAGACGGCCGCGGAGATGGTCCGCACACGGTGGGGGCTCGGTAACGCTCCGGCTCCCAACATGGTCCACCTGCTGGAGGCCCATGGAATCCGGGTGTTCTCACTGCCGCCGGACTCGCTGGAAGTGGACGCCTTCGCCGTGTGGCGGGGCAGTGTGCCGTTCGTCTTCCTGAACACCATGAAGACGGTCGAACGCAGCAGGTTCGACGCGGCGCACGAGCTGGGCCACCTGGTGATGCACGGCAGCGGCGAGCGCGGCTGCACTGGGCCGGAGGCCGAACGCGAGGCCAACGAGTTCGCGAGTGCCTTTCTGATGCCGGCGGCTAGCGTGCTCGGCCATATGCCTGCCGGGGCCCGTGTCGACCAGATCCTCCAGGGCAAGCGGATCTGGAAGGTATCGGCCATGGCGCTGACGTACCGAATGCATGACATGGGGCTGCTGACCGACTGGCAGTACCGCTCGACATGCGCGGAGCTCAGTGCCCGCGGCTACAAGACGGACGAACCGCAGGGCATGAAGAAGCGCGAGACGTCTCAGGTTCTGACGAAGGTGTTCGGAGGTCTGAGGTCGAAGGGCGTCCGCCCGGCTGACGTCGCCGATGAGCTGGGGGTCACGGTGGACGAGATGAACAAGATGCTCTTCGGTCTGACCATGACGTCGGTGGAAGGCGGCGGCGAGCGCTCGTCATCCGGCCGCTCCAAGGGGGTCCTGACTCTCGTGCCCTGACCCCTCGCACGGTGGGGTGTGCTCGAGAGCGGGTGAAGGGTTAGGCTCCGCGCCGACGCGGGGGCGTCTGGGCTTGGAGCCTGCCCATGACCGTACGAACGCGGCATCCGCGATCACTGCTGCCCCTTGCTCCCGTCGGCTATCGCCGTGACGGCCGCCCGATCCTCCCGATCCTCGGGGCGTCGTCCGACGATCCCGGAGACCCTCCGGTCGACGATCCGACGACCGAGGACACCGGCGTCACGATGGTCTCCCTCCCCCAGGACGAACTGTCCCGCCGCTTCGCCCGCGAGAAGGACCAGGGCCGTCGCGCTGGTGTCCGAGACCTGCTCGGCCAGCTCGGCTTCGAATCCGCCAAGGCCCTGACGGAGTACGTACAGCAGCAGCGCCAGGCCGAACAGCAGCAGAAGGACGCCGAACGGGAACGCCTGTCCGAGGTCGAGCGGCGAGAGCAGGCCGCGGCGGAGCGCGAGCGCCAGGCCCAGGAACGGGAGGCAGCCGCCACCGCCCGGGAGCAGGGCGCCGCCCGTCGTGCCACGCTGGTCGGCCTCGGTGCCACCGGCGCGGAACTGGAGGATGCAGTGGTTCTCCTGGCCCGCGAGGTCGAGCCGGACGCCGACGAAGCCGCGCTCACCCGGGCCGCTGAGGAACTCAAGCAACGCCGTCCGGAGCTCTTCGGCACCACGGCCCCGCAGACGCCAGTCGCTCCTCCTTCGGGAAGCCCGGCCGGAGTCCCTGCTCGCTCAGGTGGCACCCCGGCGAGGCCGGGCCAGCTCGGCCTGGACATTGCCCGGCGCCGCGGTCACGTCAAGAGTTTCTGAGCCGCGGCCGCCACGGGGACCGCGCCCCTTGCACCTCCGCGGACGACGGCACGACCCGGTGACCGTACGCCTCCCCCGAGACGCCCGACCCGGAGGCACCCGGCGTGGATCTCCAGCCGATCACCTACTCCGAGGCCGCCACCGCAAACCGCCCCTGGCTGGCCTCACGCCACGGACTCGACACCCCGCTCACCATCACCCTCGACACCGCGCTCTTCACCGAGGGCACCCACTACACGCCGCCCACGCTCGGCCAACCCCGCAACGTCATGAAGGCCGGCATCCCGCTCGGCCGTGTCACCGCCACCGGGCTGTACGGCCCGTGGGCCACCACCGCCACGGACGGTCGCGCCACCTTCACCGGCGTCCTCCTCGCCGACGTGCCCTTCACCCAGAGCGGCAGCCGTGCCGGCGCGGCCCTGCTCTGGCACGGCGTGATCGCCGCCGCCCAGATTCCGGGCGGACTCGACCCGGCCGCCATCACCGCCTCGACCGCGCAGATCCACTTCATCTGACCCCCACTTGCTGAGGAACACCGCCCCATGCTCGAAACCCTGCTGCGCGACATCGACGCGGCCGACCTCAACGCCTTCGCCCGCACCATGACGACTCCGGACGACTTCGAGCTGACCCGCACGGTCATGCCCGAACGCCGCCTGAATTCCGTCAAGTTCCGCATCAAGAGCAGCAAGCGACGCGTGAACGCAGCCAAGTTCCGCGCGTACGACGCCCAGACCGCCGTCGCCCGCCGCCAGGCCGAGAAGATCATCACCGAGGGCATGCTGCCGCCCCTCGGTCAGAAGCTGATCGTCGGCGAACTTGAGCAGATCCTCCTCGACACCGCCCGCGGCGCCGACTCCTCCGAGTTCGTCGAGTTGCTCTACGACGACATCGAGCGCCACGTCGAGTCCATCCACAACCGCATGGAGCTTGCCGCCGGCGACCTCCTGGTCGACGGCAAGTTCAGCCTCAACGGGGAGAATGGCCTCACCCTGGAAGCCGACTTCGGCGTCCCGGCCGCCAACATGCCGACGGCCGCCAAGCCCTGGTCGGACCCGACGAGCGACCCGATCGCCGACGAGCTGCGCTGGATCGAGTACCTGCGCTCCATCGGCGCCCCACTCCCCGCCCGCGTGCTCACGTCCTACAAGGCACGCGCGACGCTGGCTGCGAACAACGCCTATCGGGCCGCGTACTACGGCAGCGTGAACGGGTCCACCACGCCTACCGCTGTCCTCGCCCCCAACGAAGTGGAGGTAGTCCGCGCCCGCTACAACCTCCCGCCGATCACCGTCTACGACGTCCAGATCTCCGTCGACGACGCCTACCGAGGACCGCTGGATCCTCCTGCCGCCGAACCCTGAGTCCTGGGCGGAGACCCAGTACGGAATCACCGCGGAGTCCCTGGTCCTCTCCTCGGGCACCAATCCGGCGATCACCCGGGAGGACGCCCCCGGCATCGTCATCACCGCCGGCCACCAGGACGACCCGGTCCAGGTATGGACGAAGGGCTCCGCCGTCGCCATGCCGGTCATGTACGTCCCCGACATCCACATCGCCGCGAAGGTCCTCTGATGCCCACCGCCCGCACCCTCGCCAGCGCGGTCTTCGTCGTGGACCCGAAGACCCACGAGAGCCTGCTGCTCCGGCCCGGCGCAGAGGTCACCGACCCGGCGATCGCCGAGCAGATCACCCACCCGGATGCCTGGGCACCGGAACCACCCCGCCGGTCCCGCAGCACAAAGGCCGAAACGTCGTGAGCCTCACCGACGCCGAGTACGCCTACCTCCGCTCGGAACTCGGCGATGCCGACCGCGCCGACCTCGACGCCCGTTACACGCGCCTCGGCTCTCTTGAAGCCGTCGCCGTAGAGGTTCTTCGCGAACGCAAGGCAGCGCTCGTCTCAGACCCCCTTGCCGTGACTGTTCAGGGCGTCGCCACTGTCAACAACGCGGAGAACGTAAAGGCACTCGAACGCCAAATCGCCGCACTTGAGGAGTCCAGGCCCAACGAAGCCACCTACGCAGTTCCCGCCCCCTTGCTACGCCGATGCAGCCGCTGACCCGCCACTCGCCCAGCGGGACCTGTTCCCAAAATGGGCAGGCCAGCGGCCTCAAGGTGTTACTCGAAGACCTGGGAATCAGTCCTGCTCGGTTGCGATGGGCAGTCGTCGCGCCAACTCCTCCGCGGTCACCGGATAACGCTCGTTCTTCACCGTGCGGAATGCACGAAGAGCACGATCGATCTGCGCCCGGGAGCTCGGCGCGAGATGCACGAGCAGCAGCTCGTACAGGGCCTGATTGTTCTCCTTCCCCGGGATCATCCTGCCCTTGCGGGAGGCTCCGTCCGGCGTCTCCTGCCACACGGCCGAGAACGGCGGCGAGGTCATCTTCCAGTCGAGCTCGCTCAGGCGAGTCAGGAGTTCCGGCCAGTCCAGAAGGCGCTGTTCGATGATGTGACGGGCGGCCCGTGCGATCTGCACCTGGACGGCAGGGCGCATGAACGGATGACCCTCGCCGTCGCGTCCCTTCGGGGCGCGCAGATCCTTGGGGGCCGCGTGGGCCTCGTAGCGCTCTCGCATGTTCCCGCAAGCCGCGAGCAACTCGTCGATGCGCTTGGCGAGCACCTCGTAGCTCTCGTCGAGGATCTCGTCCGTGGCTCGCTGCGAGGTCTTGTTCATGCTCTCGTGAAGGCCGAAGCCAAGGTCCGTGAGCAAGTCGTACAGGACACCGATCGTCGTCCAGGCTGTGCCTGTGACGCCCACCTGGCGGGTGGCGAGCTTGAGCTCACCATCGTTGCCGACCTTACTGAAGACCTGGACGACGCCGTCCTGCCTCAAGAAGTCGTGGTCGTCGAGCAGGCGACGGGTGAGGATCGCGAAGCCGTCATCCTCATCGAGGGCGATGTTCTCTTGCGCGGTGGTCTTGACCGCGTTCCGGTTGATGTTGGTGAAGAGACGGCGGGTCCTTCGTCGGCCAGCCTCGTCGTCGAAGTGCGGCACAACGATGACGCTGATGTCCTCGCGACCCAGTTCCGGGTTCCGCTTCACTGCATCCTTGATCGCCTTGAGACGATGTTGGCCGTCCAGTGCAAAGAACTGGTGCGTTCCGTCAAACGTAAGGACGCCGAAGTTCCGGTCCATGCCAGAAAGCACGTCACTGTTTTCGGAGTTCTTCTCCATTTCAAGAGGGATGTACTCCGGCGCCCCTCCCCAGGCAGCGACGATGATCGCACCCAGGAATCGATTCTCATTCGTCAGAAGGTAGTTCGTGATCTCTGCAGTGCGCGCGCCGACGCCACGCTGAATCATCGTACCCAGGTCTTGGTTTCCGCCAAGATCGTGCGCGAAATTGATTTCCCGGGCCACTGCGGCGTAGCTCATAAGGCATGAGTAGTAGGTCCAGTTACCCACCTTCGCTTCGAAAGCAGGCACGAACGTTTTGGAGGGCATGGATACCTCTTCTTCGGCGTTGACTGTCAAGACGTCCAAGCGGCACGGGGAGTACCGAGCCGCCCGCGCAACTTCGGGCGGTCAGAGTCGTTCAGCGGCGGATTCCACAGGCGGATCAACCTCTTCTCAAGCCCCCTGATCCTTCCTCGATCCGCCACCGTGCAGCACCAGAACTCCATCGGGCGCAGCGGGAGATAGCGGCTGAGGCGCTGCTCTCGCGTCTTCGGCTCGCTCTCGGTCCACAGGCCCTCGGGGTTCGCACGCAGATATCGCGTGTATTCCTTGTAGCGTCGGCGGATAGTGTTCCCGGAATCAGCCTGCGACGCACCGGCCTGTCCGATGTAGAGCAGTTGAGGGAAGCTGCCATGAGTCGGCCGGCCGTCGACAGCGAACTGAAACTGAGGGCGCCACACGAACATGTACAGGCCAGGCTCGTCGGGAAGAATCGATGCGAGGTTCTCCGTTGCCTGGTGGATCTCCCACGACGCCGCGAACTCGCGCAGGTCAAGGTCCAGCTGCTGACAGCTGTTCACATCAAGCATGCGCAGGAGCCCCACCTCGATGGGGAGCGCCGGGCTGTCCTCCTCGCGGTGCCGCTGCACCATGCGAGCAAGCGCTTCCGAACCTGCTGCGCTTGATATGGACATGCCTCAACCCCCCACGGATCCAACGCTCTGTGGATCTAGTGTGACAGGAGGCACTGACAATGCATCAGCGAACCGAAAGAGATGCCCGGCTTGCGAAGAACATCCGCAGGCCGGGCAAGGAGTTTGACGTCAGGTCAGAGGTGGCAGACAGCGCAGGCTGCCGAGTCGTCGTCCTCGTCGAGCGCGTCTGAAAGTATCTCCAGCAGGGGGCGGTTCGGCTGTATGCGCTTCGCGGCACGCGCCATGGCCGTCTGGTGCTTGGCCTCGATCTCCTCGCGCCGTTCGATCAGCTCCTCCAGCGACTCACCCTGCGACCAGGTGTACTTGCGGCCCTGCATGGCCGTTCCCTGGTGCTTGACCTTGTCCTCGTAGGCGACAGCCTTCTCGAAGAGCTCCGGATGGCGGTCCTTGAGTCCCACCCATTCGTGCTTGCGCTGGAAGAAGCAGAAGTAGCAGCCGGACCGTGTGCGCCACTCGTAGTAGTCAGGCAGGCCGATGCCGGCCTCCTCGAGGATGCGATCGACTCCTGCGCGATCGATGCCGTCTTCCCGGAAGGGAAAGACAGCTGTGATGTTCGGCTTCGTGCTCACGTATCCGAGGCGGTTCTCGTCAGCCCGGATCGCCACGTACGAGATGGCCGGATCGTCGCCGATCCACTCCTCAAGTGGCTTGATCTTGAGGTTCTTTGTGCACCAGCGCATCTGTGGGCTGGGAAGCGTTCCCTGGTAGACCTCAAGCCAGTGGTCGAAATCCCGTGAGGAGTTGAGCCGCTCGATCGGCTTGCCCAGGGCACCTTCGAGGCGGTTGAGGTACTCGTAGGTCTCGGGGAGTTCGGCACCGGTATCACAGAAGAAGTACTCCATGTCCGGTACGCGATCGCGCATGTAGATCGCGAGTGCCGAGGAGTCCTTTCCTCCCGAGATCCCGAGTACATGACGCTTGTTACCGCTGTCGGCGTCCGACAAGGCTACTCCTTCCCTTCGGATGTCGCGCTGTCCTGGGACAGGTGCTCAACCAGTGCGGCGAGCAGGATGCGTGCGCCGTCAGGGCCCAGTGCTTCCTTAGCTTGCCTGATGACACTGACAACGAGCTTGTCGGCGACATTCCGCGAGTTCTTCGGGACATGGATGAGCGTGCGCTCCTCCGTGCCCTGGGGGGTGGTCAGGGTGAGCAGGTGGGTGTCGATCTGGCGTGGCTTCGGCTTCGACTTCGTCTTGGCCTGCCTCGCCACTTCCTCGGCCGGAAGATCGGCTGGCTGCTCTTCCACGGCGTTGTACAGGTGGCTGACTCGGTCCAGCGCCCGGGCTCGGTCACGCACTACGCGGGGGAAGACCTCCAGGTCCCGGTCGCTCCAGTCCCCAAGGGCCTGGTTGACGAGCTGCACCACCACCGTGCCGAGCCAGTCGTCGTCGGGCAGCAGGTCGTTGAGGACGCGGGAGACGAAGCCATGGAGGCTTGCTTCGAGGGAGGCGTCAGCGAACCCCCGGAGGCGTTCGGCAAGGCCAGCGCGGAGCTCCCTTGTGGTCGCCGCTTCCAGTCGGAACTCTTGAGCGATCGTCATGACGACGTGCTGGCGAAGTTCCGTGCTGGCAGCGGTGAGCTCGTCGAGTGCTGCGGTGAGTCGCTCGATGTACGTGTCGGCGCTCTGGGAGTCCTTCTTGGTGCTCGGTGTGATCCTTTCGAGGCCGAGTGCCTGAGGGAGTTCCTCGAACACCAGGCGGTCGGGGTCAGTTGCCTTGGAGAGGACCTCTCGGATTGCAAGGGCGTCGGCGCTGAGTCGCTTCGTCTTTCGCGAGTACTGGTCGAGAACCATGACCCGCTCCAGCATCCCGCGTGTGACGGCAAGCAGCGCAGGGTTCCGGTTGGCCCGGCTGCGAGGGATGTCGACGCGAAGCGACGTCACAAGGCCATCGAGCACGAGTCGACGCTGCCCACGGTCGACCGGGGTCGACTTAACGGTGAAGCGCTCGGGATAGGGGACGCTGAGGCGTTCCATGATGGCGGACGTGAGGCGTGGGCAGTAACTGCCCTCCTCGAAGAGTGCGACGTCGTTGCCCCGCAGAATCAGTCCGGCGACGACCAGGATGGGGACGACGCCGGCCTTGACGCCGAACGGAGGGGCCATGAGCCGCTCGTAGATGTCGACGATGTTGGTGGGCTCTGTTGCCTCACTGAATGCTTCCTCAAGCTCCTCCCACACGGGGATGACGCTCGCGTTCACCTCCGCGCTGGGGCGGGACATCCCATGCGTGTGAATCGTCCCGTCAGAACTCTGCCCGCCATTGACCTCTCCAGCGGCCCGATGGAGACCAAGATGCTCCACCACGCCGTCGTAGAGCGCTCGCTCGGCAGGGAACTTGTCCTCGGGCCAGCCGAGTCGCGGAAGCCCCGTCTTCTCGATCATGGCCGTCAGAACTTCGCGACGGCTACGAGCTGCGTTGCTGGTGAGCTGGTGGCGGCCCACCATCTCGTTTCGGACGTGCGGGGTCTGGTGGTAGACGACGTTGCACGCCTCGGACACAAGCCCTGCGTAGCTTCGGGCCGTGAGCTTCATGGCGGGATCACCGTCGGTGTCCTCGCCGCTCTTCCAGAGGAACCAACTCGACTCATCGCTGCCTGGCCGGAACGCCTCAGCGAGCATGGCGGTGATGCGCTGGGAGAACTCTCCGGCTCGCTCGCTGATCTCTCGGCGAGCGACGTGATCAAGCTCCTCATCGCCCATGAGGTCCTGGAGCGCCACCAGCGTGGTGCCGGCCTCCAGCACGGCGTCGGGGTTCCTGGTGACGCCAACGACGACCGGGAGCGGCGAGTTGACCCGCGGAGTGCTCTTCAAGTCGCCGAGGTGGAAAACGAGCATGCCGTCGGCCGCGTCCTGAATGATCCGCGGCCCACGCAGCTTCTCGGTCTGGTGGCTGACAGCAGTTACGAAGTGGCGCTGCATGCCGGTGATCTGACTGTGCGCACCAGCCGTGACAGCGTTCGGCAGCACGCTCGTTCCGAGGTGCTTGTTGAAGTAGCGCACCACATCGTCGGGCTGCAGTTGCGCTGCGATCTCGCGCACCCGAGCATCGATGTCGACGTCGGTACCCTGCCAGATCCGGTACTCATCGCTGTACTCACGGTGAACGACGAGTCCGTCCTTCACCAGCTTGTCTAGCCGGCTCTTCAGTTCTGCGAACCGCTCGGCGTTGGCGGCTTCGATCGGATCGTTCAGCGCGAACTGGATCATCGCGGGCGTGGCGCGAAGGAGGCCGTCAGCGTCGATGAGGTTGAGTACGCCGATGGCCTTGAGGAGCTCCTGGTCTGCCTCGGGGAGGCCATGTGCTTCCTCTAGGCGCGCGTCGATCTCCAGCCAACGACTGGCCTTGGAGGAAGCCAGAATCGTGGTTCGACCGGCAGAGAAGAAGAAGTCGTAGAGCTGCGGAATCCGGATCGTGGTGGCGCGCTGAGGTGCGGCCTCAGCGAAGGTAGCGATACTGCGGCGTACCGTGTGTGGCTCATCGTTGACCAGAAAACCGCTCAGGCTGCGGTCATTCTGACCAATTTGCGAGGCCATGAGAGGCCCCGCGACCGCGGTGAGCGGATGCAGCGGGTAGAGGTTGGCGAAGGACTCCGTCGAGATGTCTACAACCGAGTGCAGGGAGTGCTCGCGCCAGAATTTGTATGCGGCCGCCGCTTGGGCCTCGATCAGCCTGCGTCCCTTGTCCGGCACCTCAGCGTGGGACAGCTTCCGCTGGAGGAGGTAGACCGCGTCACCGATGTTGGGGGCGAAGGTGACGTCCTCGAATCGGCCCTGGATCTTGGCCCACTCCTGCGTCTGCACCGAGCTGGCCCGCGATGCGTAGTCCGTGAAGGCCAGGTGCTGGAGGGTGAACATGAACAGCGGCAGCCCGTTGGCGCCGGCGCCCTTCTCCGCGAGCTCCTGGAGAAGGAAGACGTCGTTCTTGGCGCTGCTGTTGTCTCCAGAGGAGACCAGGTACTCCAGGGATTTGCCGAACTCGTCGATGATCAGCAGCAACGGCGCCTTGCTGCACAGCAGGGTGACTGCGGCAATCAGGCTGTCCGTCGGATTCTCAGTCTCGAGGTCAACTTCGGCAAGAGCGGCAGCGATGTCCTTGGGAACGCGCTTCTTCCACTTTCGCTCCACCGCGATCTCAAGTGCTCGGTAGACCGTGGCGGCCAGTGGTTCTCGGCGTGCCGTGGTAACGGCCCCGAGGAACCCATCACTGGCGAACGCGGCACAGCCCTCGGCAATCTCCTGGGCCAGCGCTTCGTTCGTGGCTGCTACTGCTTCGTGCGCGGCCTTGCGACGGCTGCCGTCATGGCCGAGGAGGGCATCGATGAGGTTGGAGAGAGTGGACTTCCCGGAACCGTATGGTCCAGTGAAGGACCAGGCGCGGGCCCGCTTAGGGTCGCGAAGCGCGGTCGCCACCCGCTCCAGGACGTCGCGCGCTCGGACGCCTACGTAGGGAGCGTGGATGTCCGGGTCCCGAACATCACGCTCCAGGTTCGTGGAGCGGAACTCCGTTCCGATGAAGCTGATACCTGCAGGGATCTGCGCACCGGAGCTGGTCGCTTCGGTACGAGGCGAAGTCGTGGTGGCCGTGGTCACGCGAGCTCCTCGAGCATGTCAGCCTGCTGGGGGATCTGCCCCTGCGCGGTGTTGGCGTCGTCTGTGGTCTTCATCAGGCCCGGGTTTTGACGCGCCCATTCCTCTGGCGTGGGGAACCCGTCGCGCTGCCGTACGTGGCCGTACTGCTCGTCGAGGACATCCCAGGCGAGGGTCTCCGGGTTGTCCTGGAAGCGAAGGCTGCGTTGTCCCAGAGACTCAACGATTTCCAGCTTGGGGTGATTCTCGATGTAACTCTCAATGGCCCTGGCCAGTTCCGGTTCGCGCATACGGAAGGCACGACCGGGTCCGCCCGGCTCGCCGGCGAGACGCGCAAGGGAAATAGAATCCGGCTTGCGGGTAAAGCGAGCCGCGTAGTCGAGGCACGCGTATACAAGGACGCGGGACGGAAGGCTCGGACGAACACCGCTTGTGAAGCGGTAGGTGCGCTCCTTTCCGCGGCCTCCCTGGTATTCCAGCAGCCCAAGCTCCTTGAACGGGCAAAGCAGAGAATCCTCAAAGCTTCCGGGTGACAGCGGGTTCGCCTCAGCGTCCGGCGCGTACATCTTGATGATGCAGTCGACATCGCGAACGATCGACTCGGCCGCCGGCCAGTCCTCGCGGTTGAAGCTGCTGTGCACTTCGCGAGTGATGAGGGCGGTCATCTCCTCGTGCGTCACCCGAGCAAGAGGCGAGAGGTGAAACATCACGTACCAGCTCGGTGCGAGACACGGAGCGTCCTTGTCGCCGGAAACGAGCCACCAGTGCAGAAGCCAGAGGCTTCCCGTGTCCTCGAGGTACGGATCAGCTCCGTCCGGGTCCAGCAGCCAGCGGGCCCGCCAGGTCGGCGCAGCCGCGTATGAGCGCGACTGCGGCTCCGAGCTCCGGTACTCATGGGTCAGCTTGAACGCCTGCGACCAGTAGCGCATGGAGTAGACCATGTTCTTACCTACCCCCAGGCGAACCAGCGCGTCCGGGGCATGGAAGAGCATTTCGGCTTGTTTGACCTGAAGATATGCCTTGTGCAGCCAGCCGAACCGAGGAGGGAAACTCTCGTGCCGGTTGAATTTAAGCCCGACGACGTCGGAGAGGCGGCCTTCTGGCATTGGGGTAGAACCCTTCAGATCAAGGTGTGCGTACGAAGTCACGAGGGGCGGCTCATGAAGCCGCTGTTGCGTCCATCACGGTCCGTACGTGGATGACGGCTCGAACAGTGGCGTCGATGGCGCGACCGATCTCCTGTTCGGTGGTGGCATGGCCCAGGGAGAACCGGATGGTGGAATCGGCTGCTTCCCGACTGAGCCCCATGGCCAGCAGCACATGACTTGGAGTCGGCGCTCCTGCGGAACAAGCACTTCCATCAGATGCAGCCACCTCAGGCATGGACGCGAGGAGAGCATCGGCGGGCGCGCCCGGGAAGGTGATGTTGGAGACGCCGGGCAACCGCGGGGCGCCGGCGCCGTTGACCCGGCTCCCCGGGAGCTGCGCGAGGACCTCACCTTCGAGGAGGTCGCGCAGCTTCGCGATGCGTGACGCTTCCTCGTCAAGGTGTCGACGTGCTGCTTCGGCAGCGGCGCCCAGGCCGACGATCCCGGGAACATTGAGGGTGCCGGCACGCCACCCACGTTCGTGCCCGCCTCCGAAGAGCAGCGGGCGCTGCGGCAACGGGCTGCCCCGGCGAATGAACAAGGCGCCCACGCCCTGCGGACCGCCAAACTTATGCGCCGACAGCGACAACAGGTCGACGTCGAGTTCATCCAGGTCGAGCGGGAGGCGACCGACGTACTGCGTCGCATCCGTGTGGACCAGCGCACCAGCCGAGTGGGCGACCTCGACGACCGGCGCCAGATCGTTGATCACCCCGGTCTCGTTGTTGGCCAGCATGATGGAGACGAGCGCCGCCCCGCGCTCCAGAACGGCACCCCTCAGCTCGTCTAGATCGATCCGTCCGTCCTCGTCAACCGAGACGGTGACGAGCCCCGTCGACGCGCCAACTGCAAGCGCCCGAGCAGTTTCCAGAACTGCGGGATGCTCTACGGACGAGGTGATGATCAAGCCGCTCTCGGCATAAGCTGCCTTCAGGGCAAGGTTGTTGGCCTCGGTGGCACCCGAGGTGAACACGACCTCTCCGGGGGAACAGTTGAGCAGCTCAGCGAGTTGCCGACGCGCCCAGTCGACCCTGCTTGCAGCATCACGGCCGTGGTGATGGATGCTGGAGGCGTTACCCACGGCTTGCAGTGCGTCATACACGGCTTCGAGGGCCTCGGGCCGCATGGGAGCAGTGGCGTTGTAGTCGAGGTACACGGGCGACGCCTCGAACGTCTCCGCTGCCATAAAATCCCCCACTAGGTCCGGTTCGCTCCTGATGTCGCTCCTGGTGCCTGTCGTCAGCAGGCCACTCAGGTTCCACCAGGAGTGCTCTGAGATCCTAACGAACGCTGGGGACGATTGGGACCGCCGCGCCACAGGAAGCGCTCGTAGTACAGCTCAGGAGCGCTGACGATCGCGGAATGTGCACATCTGCCCAACGTGTGACGCAGCCTTTGTGGGGCGGAGCGCACCCGGGGGACCCGTTGAACGCCTCTCCGGTCGTTGCACACCACTCCGTACGGCGACGGCCGGCCCCGGGCCACACACCAAAGACGGTCTCGATTCCGACGCGTCACCCACGCTGACTATGGAACTGCAACCCCGCGTTTACCGAGCCCGTTGGGCTGGGCAGGAAGCGTTAATCCGTAGGATTCGTTCACATAACACGATAAGTACCCTTTTACCGGTTGCCGGAATTCAGAACACCAGCAACCGGCGATAGGACCTAGCGGGCCAAGTGCCTGCAGCTGGGTCAGCCGAATGAGGGTAAGCAGCACCGAACTCAGGGCCGGGCCGTCAGAGGCGCCCGATATTGGCCTCGCTTTCCATCATTCTCGGCATGCCGCTCTGTCCGGGAAGTTTTTGACCTTCGACTCGGTATTTAATTCAACTGGACCAGATATGTGCGCCGAAAACCCGCGGACTGGTCAGTCAGAACATCGATTTCGTCGGCATGGCGGACGCTGTGCGTGGATGCTGGTCCATGCAGTGGTTGGTGGCGCAGAGGCGCCCTTGACCAAGGTCCACGAGGGCTGTTCCGTTAGGGAAGTTGGGACGTCGGACTCGGGGGTGGCCTTCTGTGACCAGGTCGGTTGGCGGTTCGTGGTGTCTCGTCAACGGCACCAAGGCGGAGACCGCTCCGCCGGCCACTGGGGCCTCCGTATGAGACTCCGGCGCGGGATCGCGATCGCCGTCGTCGCCGGAGGCGGCGCTGTGACCACGCTGCTGGTCGGGCTCGTCACGAACGCCGTGTCCAACAAGTCGCGGTGGCCCGGCTGGCTGGGGTGGTTACAGGAGCACGCCTGGTTCTCCTTCGTCGTGTTGGGCGTGGCGATGGCGGGGCTGACAGCCCTGCTCGCCGGGCTGTCCGAGGCGCGCCCTCCCACCCCGCCGGGACGACCGGAGGATGGAGCGGGGCCACCGGGAGCCGCCCAGGTGCTGCGTTCGTTGCCGCGCGACACCGCCGCGTTCACCGACCGTGCCGCGGAGCTGGAGCGGCTGGTGGGCTCGGTGCGGGCCTCACAGGAGCGTGGTGAGGGGCTGCCGGTTCACGTGATCGACGGCATGCCAGGCGTCGGCAAGACCACCTTCGCCGTGCACGCCGGCCACCTGCTCTCCGAGCGGTTCCCCGACGGCCAGCTCTTCGTGAACCTCAACGGGCACACGCCGGGGCGTACTCCGGTGCAGGCCGGCGAGGCGCTCGCCTCGCTTCTCGCGGCCGCCGGCGTGCCAACGCAGCAGATACCCGTCGGTGACGACGTCGGAGCGGTCACGGAGGCCCGGGCTGCCATGTGGCGGAGCAGGCTCGCGGGCAAGAAGGCGCTGCTGATTCTCGACAACGCCGCCAGCTACCGGCAGCTGGAGCCGCTGCTCCCCGGTGGCAGCGGCTGCCTGGTGTTGGTGACCAGCCGCAAGCGGCTGGTGGCGAACGAGGAGGTGGTCATGTCGGTGGACGCACTGCCGCCGGATCACGCGGTCGACCTCTTCGTGCGGCTCAGTGGGCGGCCGGCTGACGCTCTCGGCCGGGATGTGGTGGAGGAGTTGGTGCGGCTGTGTGGGTGTCTGCCGCTGGGAGTGTCGCTTCTCGCGGCACGGTTGCGGCACCATCCGTCCTGGACCGCCGAGGACCTGCGCGGGCGGCTGGTCGCGACACGGGACCGCCTGGGAGAGCTGCGCGCCGGGGAACGCGCCGTCACCGCGACGTTCGATCTCTCCTACCGGGATCTCGCGCCGGAGCGGCAGCGCTTCTTCCGACAGCTCGGCTTCTTCCCGGGCACTGATCTCGACGCGCACGTCGGTGCGGCACTTAGTGAGGTCTCGGTCGTGGTGGCCCGTCTGCACCTTGAGGCGCTCTACGACGACCACCTGATCGACGAGCACCCGGGGAGTCGCTACCGGCTGCACGATCTCTTGCGCGACTACGCTCGCGGTCTCGCCGCTGAGGGAGACAGCATGGACCACGCACAGGCCGTCCAGCGTGTGTGCACCTACTACCTGGCCGCTCTCGCCGTCGCGAACGAGCACATCGTGCGCAGCGGAGCCGCAGTGCCACCGGCGCCGGACGGCGCCTCGCGGGTGGAGACCCCGGTCCTGGAGTCGCGGGCGGATGCCCTGAGCTGGCTGGAGACCGAGCGGGCCAACATCCTGGCTTGCGTCCGGCGGGCGAACGGCCTCGCCCTGTACGACCTCGTGGTCCGGCTCGCCGCGGCCATGGCGCCCTTCCTGCGCCAGGCCGGCCCCTGGGACCAGGCCGTCGGGCTCCATCGGACCGCCGCCGAGGCCGCCCGCCATACCGGCGACCAGCGGGCCCGGGGCGACGCTCTCGCTGAACTCGGTGTCGTACGCCGCTTCATGGCTGCCTACCCACAGGCGATCGAGGCCCTGAACGACGCCGTAACGGCGTACGAAGCCGTCGACGAACGGCGCGGCAAGGCGGAGGCGCTGAACCAGCTCGGCATCGTCTGGTACCTGACCGCGGACAACGAGGACGCGGCCCGCGCCCAGACCGAGGCCCTCGCCCTGTACCGTGAGCTGGGATACCGGCTCGGACAGGCGAACGCTCTCGCGGATCTCGGCATGACACAACGGCAGTTGAGCCGGTTCGACGCGGCGGTGGAGGCGCAGAGCGAGGCTCTGACGATCTACCGAGAACTCGGTGACCGGTACGGGGAAGCGAACTCCCTGCGGGACTTGGGTGTCGTGCACTGTCTTATGGGCGCGTACGACCTATCCGCGCGGCATCACCAGGAAGCGTTCGACATCTACCTGGAGCTGGACGACCGTGTTCACCAGGCTTACGCGCTGAACGAGTTGGGCGTCGTCCGACGGCTGACCGGAGACATCGAGGGAGCGCGGACGGCATACAGCCAGGCCCTGACGCACTTCACCGAGCTCGGTGAACGGTTCGGCCGCGCGAACAGCATCCGCCACCTTGGCGTCGTGGACCGCATTTCAGGGGATGCGACAGAGGCGATCCGGCTTCTGGAGGAGGCCCTGGACGCCTACCGCGAGCTCGGCAGCCGCGGGGGTGAGGCCGCCTCGCTGAGCGAGCTGGGCGTGGCGCGCGGCATCGTTGGTGAGCGGGACGACGCAGTCGACGCGTTCCAACGCAGCTTGGAGATCCTGCGGGGCCTGGGCGACCGATGCGGCGAGGCGGAGGTACTGAACCACTGGGGGATGGTGCTGTTCACCTCCGGTGAATCGAGTGCCGCTCGCGGGCACTTCGACCAGGCGCTCACGCTCGCGCGGGACATCCGCTGCCCGCTGGAGGAGGCACGGGCACTGGAGGGCATCGGCCGCTGCGATTGGACGGTTGACGGGCCTGGTCACGGCGTGGGCTCGCTACAAGCAGCCGTGACCGTGTACCGGCGGTTGGGAGTGAGCGCGGCCGTGCACGACATCGAACGGTTGCTGGTGTCACGGTCTGGTTGACGCCAACCATGTGGCCGAATTCCCTGTGCCAGGTGCGTGGTTGAGGATGCTACGTTTCCGGCTGATCTGTCGCTTCAACCCCGTCGCACAGTGCCACCTCCGGCACGTACCTCACGAGGAGCGTTGAATGCCGTCACCCACGTCCGTCACCGAGCCACACACCATCACGTCTGTCGGCCCGGCGTCCGGAGAGCCGACGGTGGCCGGCACCGCCGTCCTGGACCGCGTGGCCGCCCGTGTCCGACAGCGGCTGGAAGCTGAGGAGGGCGCGACGGGCCGGGTCGGTGACGGTGCCCACGCGGCCTCGCTCATCTGGCCCTGGCCGCTGTGAGCACGTCCGCTCGATGACAGAACTCGAAGGCCCCGTTCCTTTCCGGACGTTCATCCTCAAGGTCGCCAACCGCTGCAACATCGACTGCGACTACTGCTTCGTCTTCAACTCCAGGGACCAGGCGGCGCGGCGCCTCCCCGCGCGAATGGACCTCGGTGTGGCCCGGGCTGCGGCCCGGCGGATCGGTGAGCACGCCTCCGCACACCGCCTTCGGACCATCCACGTCGTATTGCACGGCGGGGAGCCGCTTCTGGCTGGCGTCGGGCACATGGCCGGTCTGCTGGAGGCCGTCCGGGACGGTACGCCGGCCGGGACCCGGGTCCTCTTCGAGCTCCAGACCAACGGGACTCTTCTGTCCGGTGCCTGGCTGGACCTCTTCGAGCGGTACGAGGTTGCGGTCGGCGTCAGCCTCGACGGACCGCCACGCGCGAATGACCGGCACCGGCTGACCCACGCCGGGCGGTCGAGCGCCGCCTCCGCCGTGCGCGGCATCGAACTCCTGCGGTCGCGGCCACACCTGTTCGCGGGGCTGCTCGCCGTCGTGGACCTGGCCAACGACCCCGTGGAGGTCCACGACTACCTCGCGGCGTTCGAACCGCCCGTGATCGACTTCGGCCTGCCGCACGCGACCCACGACGACCCGCCGCACCGCTCCGACCCGAGCGTGCCCGAGTACGGGCTGTGGATGAGCAGGGTGTACGACGCCTGGCTCGCCCGGCCCGAGTACGGGCACAGCGTCCGGATGCTGGAGGACATCGTGGCCCTCAGCTCTGGCGTGCGCGGCTCGGTGGAGACGCTCGGCCTGGCCCCGCCGACAAGCGTCGTGATCGAGTCCGACGGCTCCATCGAAGCGGTGGACACCCTACGGTCGGTCGAGGAGGGCGCCTCCTGGCTCGGGATCGACGTCCTCAACCACTCCTTCGACGAAGCTCTGTCGCATCCAAAGCTGCTGCACCGGCAGCACGGCAAGGATGCGCTCGCCGACGAGTGCCGCGCCTGCCCACTCGTGGACGTGTGCGGCGGTGGCTACCTCCCGCACCGTTTCAGCGCTGCCCAGGGCTACAGGAACCCGTCTGTCTACTGCGCGGACCTGGAGTACCTCATCCGACACGTCCAGGGCTCCCTGCGGCAGCACGGCTGGAACCCGTATGCGCAGGCCGCTTCGTCGCCGTAGACGCGTGTGCCGTACCGCCAAGAGGGGATCACGCGTTGGAACGAACGAGTGCAGCAGCGACCGAAGCAATCGAGGAAGGACAGGAGGCGCCGATGACCGTGACGATCCGTCCCGCGGAGAAGCGGGACGTCCCGGCCGTGGCCGAGCTGATCGAGGAGATCGAGCGGTTCTACGGCGCGACCGACACCAGTATCCAGCCGCTGGAGGAACGCCGAACCCAGGTCGAGGAGGCGCTGTTCGGCTCGCCGCCGCTGGCCTCCGCGCTGCTCGTCGAGGACGAGACCGGTGACATCGTCGGACTCGCCGCCTACTCATTCCTCTGGCCGGCCGCCGGTTCCTCGCACTCCCTCTTCCTCAAGGAGCTGTATGTCCGCGGCACGCTCCGACGGCAGGGCATCGGTGCCCGCCTCATGGACGAACTCCGTGCCATCGCTGCGGCGCGTCCCGGGTGCAGCCGTGTGGAGTGGATGACCGACAGCGACAACCCGGGTGCACGGGCCTTCTACAAGTCACTCGGGTTCGCCGAGTTCGACGGAAAGACCGTCTATCGGGTCGACTCCGGCACCGCGTGAGGGTGGCGCGAGACCAGTGGTAGAAGAGCGCTGCAACGAGTGCGGCAGCGAGATCGTCATCGGGCTGGGATGCGAATGTCCGCCGGGGTCGTCCGCCTCGGCGCCCCCGCGTTCGGTGGGCACGTTCGTGAGGAGGGAGTGGCGGACTCACCCGGATGAAACGATCCTGATCTCCCCGACGCAGTGCGCGCACAGACCCGGCTGGTGCGACCACATGACCGAGGACGACGTACGGCCGCCGCGGTGGGGGTGGATCCCGGATCCTCCGCCTGGGCTGTGGGAGCGGTTGAGCAGCGCTTCTCCGGCGACCGCCACCGCGGGCAATCCGAGGCGGCGGGCCGTGCGGCGGTGCACCGACTGCGAGGCGAACCTCGCGCAGGGCTGACCACCGTCCTACAACGCCGCTCGGCTCTCGTTTCGGTGGGCGCGGCCGTGCCTGTCAACGGCCGCGCCCGCCTGCGTAAGGATCAGTAGGCGATGACGAGCCGCACGGAGGGCCGGTCGATCACGGCTCCGTCGGCAAGGTCGCTGTCCGGTGTGTCCGCGGGGTAGGCGGTGACCATGGGTTCGGCGGTCCGGGCCGGGCTCCAGGCGCGGATCTGCGCGCAGATCTGCTCGGCGAGGTTGGCGCCAGCCGGGCCGTAGCCGACGGCTCCCAGCCGGAACCGGGGTTCTGCCCCCTGGTGTTCGGTGGTCCGCTCCAGAGTGAGGTACGCGATGGAGTCCCGCTCGACGAGGGCGGGGCTCAGGGCGGGTGAGGCGGGGCGATGAAGGCCGGCCTCCATCGCCGCGGGCTTCGCGGTGATGCGGCAGGTCGCTCGCTCGGTGGCTCTCAATCGCAGCCAGACGGCGTCGAAGGACTCGACGGGCCCGACCGTCACATCGGTCCAGGCGACCGACTTCGGTTGGGTGAGCGCGTCGCGCAGGAGGTCCAAGGCGATGGACTGGTCCTCGTCCCAGTAGAGCCTGACGAGCCGGTCGTCGTCGATGTAGTCGTTCCGTTCTCCGTCCTGGCCGATCACCGGGAGGAAGCCGCACATCTTGACGGAGTCGGACCGCATCCGGTCCTTCTCGCGCCGGAAGGCCACGGACCTGGACAGGCCGCGCCATCGCAGTGGGACCACGAGGCGTCCGCCGACGGCGAGCTGGTCCCACCAGGTAGCGGGAAGGTCCCACATGCCGACTGTGGCGATCATTCGGTCGTAGGGGCTGTACTCCTGGGCGCCGAGGGCGCCGTCCCTCGTGACCACGCGAACGTCCTCGTTTCCGTTTGCGTCCAGCATCCGGCGGGCGTAGGCGGTCACGTCGGGGTCGATGTCGCACGTGGTGACCTGTCCCGACGGTCCGGTGAGGTGCTTGAGCAGGGCGGCGTTGTAGCCGGTGCCGGCCCCGATCTCGAAGACGTTGTCGCCCTCGCGGACCGCGAGCTGGACGAGCATGAAGTGCACGACGTCTGGCTGGGAGGCGCAGCTCAGCGGGAGTGCGTCCTCGTCGGGGTTCTCCTTGATCGTCACGCTCTTGTTGGCGTACGCCTCCTCTAGGGGCGCGTCGGGGAGGAATGCGTGGCGGGGTACGGTCCGCATGGCGGTTTCGACGCGTGGGTCGCGGAGGCCGGAGATGTCCTCCTTCAGGATGGCGTCGACCAGGTGGTTGCGCAGGTCCTCGGGGGAGGCGCCGGTGGTTGTGTTCATCGCGTCCTTCCGGTTGCCCGGCCGTGCGTGCGGCAGGGGCAGATCGTACTCATTTGTTCTGGTGCGCAGGGGCGGGTCGCGGCTTCATCCCGTCAGGAGCAGGCAGCGGTCCCAGGGAGCGGTGATCGCCGTGTTTACGGGGTCGGTGAGACGGACCAGGTGGATGCCTGCCGTGCCGTCCATCAGGCCGACGCCGTCCGGCAGTCCGCGGTGGTCCAGGTGCGCGTTGAGCTGGTCGTTCAGGCGGGGTAGGAGCGAGGCGAGTTCGTGGTCGGTGGCGTCGGCGGCGGCTCGGGAGACGGTCTGTATGAGCCCCGCCCATCCGTGGCAGAGGGATGCGTCGGTGAGTAGGGCGAGTTGCTGGTTGTCGGTCAGGCATCCGGCCAGGGCCTGCTCGGCCTGGCGTTGCCGGTCGTGGTCGCCGAGGGCGATGCCGGCGAGTTGTTGGGCGCGGGCAATGCCGGGAGTGCCGTAGCACCAGGACGGGCGTCTGGGTCCTGAGCGCTGGAGTTCGCCGTGGCGGTGTTCGGCTCGGGTGATCAGGTCCGGCCACCAGGTGTGTGAGCCGGTGCCGTTGCGCCACCGGTCGAGCCAGTCGCAGATCCGGGTGATGGCTTGCGTCTGTCCGGGCACCGTGTGGCCGTGGCGCAGGGCCGTGGCCAGCAGCGCCAGCGGTCCGGCGATGCCGTGGGCGAGGCCGAAGTTGCCGTGTCCACCGGGCCATCGCGGCGTCGGTCGCAGATCCGGGCTGTCGCTGGTCCACCAGCCCGGCAGGAGTTGCGCGTCGATGGTGATCGGTTCGGTCAATCGGACCAGGTAGGCGAGGGTGTCTCGCAGTTCCGTCTTGTGGCCGCGGTGCAGGTGGTACACGCCCAGCCCGGTCAGTCCGCTGATGAGGTCGTACTCGCCCAGGGTGGGCAACGCGCCTCGGTCGATGCGGGCGTGTGCCCGCTTGAGTCGTTGGCGCGTGACGTCGGCGAGGTGCGTGTCCAGGGTCGCCAGGGCGCGTGTGGCGGTGTTCGTGTGCGTGAAGCTGAGGACGTAGGCGACGGCTGGGGCGCCCTCGTACAGGCCGCATGCTTCCGGGACGGCCTGGATCGGGCTCTTGAGCATGGCGGCGGCCCACGGTCGGAGCGCGTCCCGGTCCTCTTCGCCGGTGTGGGCCCTGATGGCGTGCAGCAGGGCGACTCCCGCCGCGCCGTCGTACAGCGACTGGCTCCAGCCGGGCCTGGTGGGTGTGGGCGGCGCGTCGTGGTTCATCAGCGGCTCTCCCTCGGCCAGGCGGCCCATGCGATGGCGGACTGACGGGCCAGGCGGCGGCAGATCCTCTCGTCCTCCCGGTCCAGGCCGCGCAGGCGGTTGTGGTGCATGTGGAGCAGGGACTCCAGGACGGAATCGAGGTCCATGCTCTCGGCGAGGCCCTCGCGATACAGCGCCAGGGCCACGGCGCGACCGTGCCACGCTTGGGCGAGCGCTTCGCCCCAGCCGCGGGCCCGGGGCGTGGTGTGGCGAACGAGTGCGATGGCCTGGTCGCTGACGCCTCGCTCAACGCGGGCCGGAGGCGCGGGGCGGTTCGCCAGCCACCGCATGCCCTCATCGGGGCCGAGCATGCCGCAGGCGATGTCCACCATGCCGACCGCGGCCAGCGCGCGTCCGTCGATGCCGTCGGCTCCGGGGCCCCGCAGGGCGGCGAGGGCGTAGGCCGAGTCGGCCGTGAACACCGCCTCGGCACTGCGCAGGGCGGCGCCGGGGCCGTAGCGGCCGATCTCCGGGGTGTACGTGTCGAACACGAGCCTGCTGCTGAGCCCCTCGCGGCGCAGCCCGGCGGCCCATCGGGCGACGCGCTCGGTGTAGGCGGCGCGCGGCCCGGGACTGCGGGTGCGGATGCGCAGGCGCAGGTGGTCGAGGTCGTGCGGGGTGCGGTAGCGGACGAACCACCACTCGGGTGTGTCCGGGAGCTGGGCCGTGAGCCGCGCGAGGTGGGTGCCGATCAGCTCCTCGAACTGGTCGGGGTGGGTGTAGATCTTGGCGTTCAGCCAGGGTGCCTGGACCGCTCCCGGTACGGGTCCGAGGGTGCTGTTGGTGAGCACGGGGAGGAAGCCGGAGAGCGGGTCGGGGGCCGGCGGGCGGATGCTGGTCATCGGCAGGGCGATCTCGTGGACGTGGCCGCCGATCCAGCCGTAGCTCTCCTCGGGCGGCGCCTCGGTGAGCACGGCCTGGCCTTCCCTGTCCAGGTGGGCGCGCAGGACGGCGGCGTGGGCCGGCACGTCGAGCTGCAGCCGCCGTGTCCGGTCGTCCTCCCGCAGCTCGACGGCACCGTGGCAGTGCCACCGCTTCCGCCACCGGCCGAGGGCGTCCGCCCACTCCCGCATGTCCGCACCACGGCCTGGAAGGTCGTCGGCGGTCAGGTTCCAGCGGCTGGGAGAGAGGATCACACGACCGTAGCGAACGCGCGGCAGGAACGGCAGCCGTGCGCCATGCGGCCCCCAGTCGAAGCCGGTCCAGGCAGGGCCGAAGGAGCGGGTCAGGTGCGCCAGGAACCGGGCCAGGGGCGGGGGTTGCTTCTCCAGGGCCATGGCGTGGAAGACCTGCGGGTCCACCACGCGGCGCCGGGAAATGCTGACCAGGTACAGGCGGGTGTGCGTGGCCGTGACCGCGATGTCGTCAACGTCGATGAGCGTCGGCACGGTGTCGTCGGGGCTGCGGTGCTCGCCCAACGGGATCACGTGCGGGAGATACGCGGGGACGCGGGCGACGTTCTCGGTGTGCGGGTACAGCGGCGGGAAGGAGAGCTGTGCAGTCAGCGCGTTCTCGACGCCTGCGTGGACTTGGCGATAGACCTCGTCCAGTCCCGTGCCGGCGGCAACCGGTGTGAACCTAGACGTGAGCGTTCCCGCTGCGCGGGCCGGCGTCACGGTGAGCGTGAAGTCCCCGCGCTCCAGGGCGGACAGGCTGTCGGCGTGCAGGCGCGCGCACATCTCCACGTGGGGCGGCGCCTCCAGCCTGGCTGGCACCTCGTCGGCTAGGCGGTTGATCAGGTCGTCAGTGAGGACGATCTCCCTGCTGCCGTCGGCCAGGGCCTGCCAGGCCAACGCCAGCAGCCGCTCGTCACGCTCGGAGACCGCCGGCGGCGGTGCGGTCATGCGGCTGCCGGGGTACTCGGCCGGATAGCCGAGCCCGGACGCCGGATCGACGACCTCCTTCACCGGCACGAACGTGCCGGTGCCGTACCGCTCCCAGAACGCGACCTGGTACTCCTTCCACACACCCTGGCCCGCCGGTCTGCGCGTCAGCCGCAGCAGCACATCGGCAGCCCTCTCCATCTCGAGCGCGACGCTCTCGGGGATCCGTACCTCGGCGTCCAGTCGCAGGTCGACGGCCAGAGGACTTCGCCCCGCGTCCGAGAGCCGACGCAGCCGACCCGTGAGTTCCTCCCGAGCCAGCCCTTGCCCGCTCGCCGGGCGCCGGTTGTGCTCGTGCGCGGCGCGTTGCACCGCTTCCAATTCGTGCAGAATCTGCGCGGCCTCAGGCACCGTGCCCGCGTCCACGCCGTGCAGCCGCTCGATCAGATGGGACAGCGGATCGGTGTCGGTCATCGGCGCGCGCAAGCTGGTGATCAGGAACTTCTCGCGCACCAGCGCGCCGAGCAGTGTACGGATGCTCTGCGGCTCAGTTCGGGGGAAGGAGGCAGCCAACTGTTCGGCGAGGGCGGCGAAGCGGACCGGCCCGCGCGCGAGGTCCTCGATCACGCGGACCGCGCTGGTGCGCCGGACGGTGGCCCCCATCGGTCCGCCGTGCGGGACGTGCAGGCGTCCTCCGCGGCGTGCCGCCAGGTTGTTCAGGACCACGTCCAGGCGCTCCAGCAGGTCGGGGCACGCCTCCAGACGGACGATGACGTCGTCCAGCCACTCGGTGTCCACCCGCACCACGGCCCGGTGCGCGTCGCCCCATCTCACGTACGGCGTGGAACCCACGCTGACCGGCGCCACCCCGGCGAAGAGGCCGAACGGGGTCGGTCGCCCCGTGGCGCGCAGCACATAGCGGACGGTGGCCATGGCGGCGCGCCGGACCTGCTTGGGACGTACCGGCTGCCCGCCGCAGATCGCGTCGACCCGCTTGGCGAGATCACGGCTCGCCTGTCGGACGGCATCGGCGAACCGCGCATCGGCCCACACCTGCTTCAGCCACCTGCCGCATGCGTCCGTGTCGGACGGATCAGGCCACCATCCCGGCAGACCCATCAGCGGCATGGCGGCGGCCCGGAGCAGCGCCGCGCCCGTGTGCTGGTAGAGCTTTCCGTCGCATCCCATCCCAATGCCTCCGCCATCAGTGCTGTGAACGAGCGGGGTCGGGAGCGGCAGCGCCCCCGACCCCTGTGCACGAACCGCCGTCAGACGGCGCTCGCGCAGGACGAGGCGCAGGTCGACGCGCACCCGTCACCGGTGCCGCACGCCTTGGGAAGCAGGTCGGCGCCGATCTCCGTGACGATGGTCAGGTCGATGTCGAACGGGTCGGCGGGTATCTCGGAGGCGGCCGTCGCGTCGGACGCCTCGGTGGTGGCCGTCGTGATCGGGCTGAGCGTGGTTGCGGTCATCGCACTTTCTCCTGTCGGAAGGATCCGAACGGTTCGTCGTGCTGCCCGGCCGACGTCTGGATTGACGAGGGCCGGGTTTCTGCGTTCGCACCTTTCGGTGCGCCCCCTCTCCGGCTGATCGGATTCCGTGGGGGACTTGGATTCGGAGCATCCGGAGAGGGGAGCCGAGGACACGGGCCGGAGCTATCGGATGTGGCCCGTGTAGAGCGTGGTCAACGTGGTGCCGGTCACCAGGACGGGCAGGAAGAGCACCTGGAAGGCGCCGAAGCCGAACCGGCTGGCGTACTTCGCCGGGTGCCGAAGCACCCATCCGATCTGGCCAAGCATCTGCCGGAGAGGCCGTTGCCGCATGGTGGTCGTCACGCTGCCGGCCTCCGTAAGGCCGTCGAGTCGGCAGCGTCGACGACTGCCCACGGCGTCGTGATCAGCGCCCCGGTCCGGGCCTGCCAGGCGGCGAGGTTGGTCCTGTCCTCCTCCAGATGGCCCAGCATTACGAGCAGGGGGGTGACGATCCCGGCTGCCCTCCCCTGCTCGACCGCGGCCAGAGCGTTGTGCCAGCCCTCGCACAGGGCGCGGCTCTCGAACGGTGCCGCCCGGTCGACGTACGTCTCGACCGTCTGCCAGCCGGCATCGGCGACGTACCGCCGTGTGCTGGCCACGCTGTGGTCGGCGGCCTCACCGAGGGACGCGGGCAGGCAGGCGTAGAGCACCAGGCGCGTGCCCGGGGGCACCTCGTGTGGTGCGGTCTGCCTCGCACTGCTGCTCATTCCGCGTTACCTCCAGCCAGGTGTGCCGAGACGCCAAGGGCCGGCGTCTCGGAGAAGAGCCTCGCCGGGGGCAATCGGCGGCGGTACGCCGTCAGCACGCCGTTCGTCCGCCGTCCGGCAGCGCGCGAGGAGGCGTAGGTGCGGCGTACCGCCGCGGCTCACGCGAGGCGAGGGTGATCGGTCCAGTGCCTACCGGAAACGAGAAGCGGCGATGGACGCGGCGGACGAAGAGCGCCTCTGCAGGCGGACACCAGTACGGCGTCATTGGGTGAAGCTGGCCGGCTGCGCCGAGCCTTCGGGCCTCGCGCGCAGGCACGTACGAGAGTTCCTCGAGGGACGTGCCTCGCCGGAGCGGGTCGACGACGCCGTTCTGGTCGCCTCGGAGCTGGTGGGCAACGCGGTCAGGCACACAGCCGGCGGACCGGACTGCATGTGTGTGGAGGTCTATCGGGACGTGGCGGTACTGCGGGTCCACGACGCGGGACGGGATGTCTCCGGGGTCAGGGCACGATCGGCGGAGGGGGCGCTGGATGAGCTGGCGGGCAGTGGGCTCGGGCTGCTGCTCGTCGGGGAGTTGGCTTCCAGATGGTCGGTCTGGCCGACCGCGATCGGCAAGGAAGTGGTCGTGGTTCTCCCCTTGGACGTCGGCGGGCTATCCGAGCGGGACGTTCTTCCGTACATCCCAGCGGTACGTCCGCCCCTCGCGGCGGAGTTCCACCAACTGGACTGCGGGCACGACGAGTTCGACGGACGGGAGAGCGCGCAGTCCTGAGACCGCTTCCACGACGGGGGCGGCGGGACGCCGACGGTTGTTGTAGGCGAGGCTCAGGTGCGGTCGGAAGGCGGACGTCGGCTTCTTCGGGGCGAGACCGACGCTGGCCCCAGCCTTGGCCAGCGCGTGGTGCAGCCGAAGCAGGGGTTCCCAGGGGCCAAGGGACAGGCGCACGGCGCCGCGGGAGCCGGCCAGCGGCATGGCGCGTACGGAGAACGCGGAGGGCAGCAGCGCCTCGGCGTCCCGCGCAAGGCTGTCCAGCTGGTTGGGGGCGACAGCGTCCGGCCTGCCCACGCGGGCGAGGGTGATGTGCAGTCCATCCGTCGGCACCGGGTCGAGGCCGAGGGGAACCAACTCCTTCTGGCAGTGCCGGGCGAGATCCGCGAGCCGCTGATCATCCGGAAAGGTCAGCATCCAGTAGTACGCCCGGCTGCCGTCCGACCAGCCGGGGCGTGCCCAGTGGTCGGTCATCTCGTCGAGTGCGCTGAACGCCGCCCAGTCGTGGGCCGCGGTGACCGCCGGATCGTGCGTGTCGGCGGGGGGCTCGGCGGGGAACGCGGCGGGATCGGCGCTGAGCAGGGGCACCCGACGTACTCCTTCGGCTTCACACTGCCCCGGAGTACGACGACACCGACGGCGCCTACGACGCGGATGACGCCATGGCCAGGGCCGCTGGCTGCGAGCTCCAGGTCCGGAACTCGTCGCCATAATCGCGTACCGCCGGGTGATCACGCCACGGCCCGGCCTGCTCGTGCAGGTCGCGGGAGCGTTGGTAGACGGAGCTGATCGGGGTGTCTCCGCACAGCCGCAGGGCCTCACCCCCCAGCACCATCGCATGGTCAATGTCGGGGGCACGCTGCTGCAGCAACGCGGTGGCGACGTCGAGGCGTACGAGCGAACGGCTCCAGCAGGAGGTCGAGTGCTCCACCAGATCGTCGATGTGCTCGGCGTCGCGCAGCACCTGGGCCGTGTTGCGCAGCGCCACGTGTGACGTGACGGCGTTGGCCAGCGTCCGGGCCCGTCCGTACGGCTCGAAGGAGATGCAGGAGGTCAGCCCGACGGGTACCTCATGGAGGTCGGAGAGGCGGAGTGCCTGTCCGATGGCCTGCTCGACGGCACGCCGGTCGCCGGTCTTGCCGAGGGCCCGGGCCCGGCCGTTGGCGAGCAGGCGGATGGACTGGGCGTGGCGCGGAGCTCGCTCGACGGCCGCGGCGGCGCAGGCGTCCGCCTCGTCGTACCGGCCGGCGTAGTAGAAGCTGAAGGAGAGGGTGCCGCGCGCCCAGAGGTCGGTGTCCAGGTCGCCGATCTCACGGCTGAGATCCCGGGCTTCGGTGCAGTACGCCTCCGAGAGCGCGAAGTCGCCCATGTTCACTGCCATGTAGCCGAGCAGGCCGGAGGCGCGGGCGGCGAGGCGGAAGAGCTCCCGGCGCGCGCGTGGGGGCTGGCGACCGTCGAGGAGAGTGTGGGCGAGCTGCCGCACCTGACGGGCCTGGGGGCGCAGGACGTACGGCCCGTCCTGTTCGTACCGGCTGGTGATGCCCTCCAGGGAGGAATCGAGGAAGGTGAGCGTCGCGTCGTCGGCGTTGCTGGCCGTGAGCTGCCGGGTCCGGGTGACGATGTCCAGTGGATTCTCGTCGTCCTCTCGTGGTGGAGGCGGACTCAGCGTCTGCCGCCGGCTGCGCGGCTCCTCCTCGTCTCCGTCGTGCTCGGAGTCGCCGTCGTATGCCGTGGAGAACAGCTCGGAGACGGGTCGGCCCAGCATGTGTTCCAGCACCCGGCAGGCGTCAGGACGGGGCAGAGTCAGTAACTCCCCGCCGTACCAGCGGTCGAATTGGCGTGGGGAGACCTGGAGGGACACCAGGCGGGGGTCGCGGTCGAGTTCCGCCAGCCGGGCGGCGGCCCGCTCGTACTGGGCGGCGAAAGCCTCGTGCGTCGTCAGGTGCCGTTGCTGGAGCAGCTGCCGAAGCAGCGTTGTCCGTGGCATGGCCCACCCTCCTGGTGCGGCGTGCGGGACCGACAAAGAGGCGCGTGCCGATAGCGGGGTGGTGGCGATGCGTCGCCCATCGGTCGGCTGCGGCGCACGCCCGTGCGAACGCGCGCCGTGACTCCTGACAGCATGCCGAGGCAACCACCAACTAGGCAATATGTCTTGAGAAGTTGACCCGTATGGGTTGTAGAGGTGTCGCCGGTACGGAGAGACTTCCGGCATGGCCTTGAAGAGAAGCCTGGTCCCGCAGTCCGTGTACCGGCGACAGCTCGCGGCACGGTTGAAGGAGCTGCGTGACGCGACCGGGCTCACCCTCACCGAGGTCGCCGATCAGCTGGAGGTCAACCAGGGGTCACTGAGCCGGATCGAGAATGGCGAACGCGGTACGACGCCCGTCCTTGTCCGGGCGCTGCTCGACCTGTACGGCGTCGATGACGACGACCGGCGCGCCGACGTGCTCGACCTCGTACGGGCGGACAAGGAGCAGCAGAAGCCCTGGTGGCGGAAGTACTCGACGGTGCTCACCCCGACTCGCTACGACGGTTACCTCGCGCTGGAGGCCGGCGCGACACACCTCGCCAGCTACCAGCCAATGCTCGTGCCGGGACTGCTCCAGACCGAGGACTATGCCCGTGCAGTGATCTCCCAGATGAGGAAGGACCTGTCTCCGCCGCAGGTCGAGTCCCTGGTCAGAGTCCGCATGGAGCGGCAGAACAGCCGCCTGGGCGGTGGGGCCCCGGCCAGGCTGTGGGCGATCCTCGACGAAGCCGTGCTGCGAAGGACGGTCGGCTCCGTTGAAGTGATGCGCGACCAGATGCGGAAGCTGGTGGAGTCAAGCGAGCGGCCGAATGTCACCGTGCAGCTGCTGCCGTTCTCACTCGGAGCGCATCCCGGGCTGTACGGTCCGTTCGTCATCCTGACCTTCCCGGACCCCACGCCGAACCTGGTGTGGCTGGAGAACCCCAAGAACTCCGTGTATCTCGAGTCCCCGGAAGACATGAACAACTACACAGAGATCTTTGACCAGTTGAGGAGCACCGCCCTCGACCCGTCGGAGACCCGCACCCGCATCGCACGCATCAGCAAGGAGCTCGAAGAGTGAGCACGCCCAGCATGGCCGCCCCGCACGACGTCACGACGGCTGCGCACGACATCAATCTCACACAAGCGCGGTGGCGGAAGAGCTCATACAGCGGGGGCGCGAATGACTGCGTGGAGATCGCGGAACTGGGCGAGCATGTTGCGGTGCGCGACTCCAAGAACACCGGTCTTCGGCCATTGGCGTTTTCGCGGGGGGCAATGCGTGCCCTGATCGGTGGAATCGCAAGTGGAATCATCTAACTAATAGGCAGACAGGGCAGATCACACGCATGACGGATCCTGATCTGGCCGCACGGCGGTATGCCGCTCCATCGCGACCTCGAGTAGGACTTTGCGCAGTGCTTCGCGGGTGCGGCCACGAGTCTTCACCGCGTGACAGTTCGGGCACAGGGCGACCATCTGGCTGGGGTGGTCAAAACCTCCGAGAGCGAGATCTACGACGTGATCGACCTCGAGTATCGGCCACCCGCGGTCGGTAACGTCAGCTGGCTGGCCCGTGCACTGCGGATTCTCGCAGCGTCCGCCGCTGCGCCCCAGTGCTGCCTTGCGAGCAGCACTGGATCGTATGGGGTTGTACGTAGTGCGCGGTGCTCGCCTGCCGTGGTTATGAGCCGCGCCGTGCTCGGCAATGCGGCACAAGCGCTCATACTCGACGGCGGTGATGAGCCACGGCTCGGGTCGGTCTTCTGACTCCGCGTCGGCGCCGGGAGACGCGTCGTCCGCCACTCCATCGTCATACAGACCGACGTCGGTCAGAAGCGGGCAGTAGTCCAGATCATCGAAGAACCTGCACAGCAGCTCGCCAATCACCGCAAGGCGCACCTCGCCGGAGCGCCGGAGGAGGTCGTACACCGGCTCGGTCAAGCCACCAACCGGCTGATAGTCGCGAAACCAGCTGCGCAACTGCGAGTCACCATGGGCGGCCGGCACCGCACCCGCGTGGTCACGTAGCTCCCAGAGACCAGCATGGTAAAGAGCTGCGACAGGGTAGTCGGGGCGCGGGCGCTCTCCCCTCATGCCGTGCTTCTGCAGGAGAGCCTTGAGCTCTGACTCGGTCTCCTCCCATGGCAGCAGTCGCGGCTCGGCGCGTCGGGCACGGCCAACGGCCCACAACAGCACGATCGGCTGGAACAGGGCGGGACGCCCGGAGGAACGATTCACGTTCAGCTGGGTGACACAGTTGACGAGGCCATCGGAAGTGACCTCGGCTTCTGGGAGCTCGTCCACCACCGTGAAGCCGAGCTTCTTCAACAGCCCCGCGGCGTGCCCCGCACCACCGGAGAAGTCCTTGGCCGCCAGCGGCTGCCGACCGGGCAAGAAGCCGTGAGCGGCGCCGACGATTGCCTTGGAGTCGTACTGGTGCCCCGAGTTCAGAAGCAGGTAACGACGTGCGCGTCGGAAGCCGTAGCGCTGGAGAAATGCGTCCCTGCCAAGCCGGTCGCACTCCTCCACCGCCTTCTCCACCTCGGTGCGTGTTATGTCCGTCAGCGCCATGACCGGAACCCTACGCGACACGTCTGACAGCGCGGTCTCAGCGCTTGGTACCGGTGTCGGAGCGGTGCAGGGCACTTGGGATTAGGCTCCGCCGGTGACGACACCGAAGCGATTCCAGATGACCTTCGACGGCCGCGCCTACGGCGTCGTGGTGGACGGCCAGAATGTGACTAGTCACGTCGCCGCCGTCGACGTCCACGCCGACGCCCACGGCCTGCCGCACGTCGTGCTGCACCTGCGCCCGACGGGCACCTGGCCAGCTGAACTCGATCTCCTCGCCCGTGTGCAGGTTGGTGTGCCACCCGAACCCGGGCCCTCGGCCGCCGCGTTCCTGGAGGCTCTCGATCCGCTGGAAGTCGAGCGGGCGGCGCTCGCGCGGGTGGACCTGGAGAACGTACCGGGTGGCGGTACGGCGGCGGTGCTGCGGCAGTTGGCGGAGTGGGCCCGTGGCGTTTGATCTGTCGGGTGTGCGCCGGGTCGTGGAAGGGCTTCTCGACGACGAGCTCCAGCTGTGGCGGGACGCGGACGGTGACTCGAGTGACGAGCTGGACGAGGAGACGGGCGAGCTGAAGCCCGTCGGCCAGGCGTCTGTGCCGCTGTGGGAGGGGGCTGGGGCCATCGTGCGTCCAGGGCAGCTCTCGGTCGCCCCGCCCCTGGACGGGGTGGTCGCATCGCTGCCCGCCCCGACCGTGTACCAAGCGCTGCTGCCACTCTCCGCGCCGCAGGTGATGGTCGACGACGTCCTGAGCGTTTCTCGTTCCGTGCGTGACGAGCAACTGGTGGGCCGCCGGTTCCGGGTTGCGGAGGTTGCTGTCGGTAGCTATGCGGTGGTGCGCACGGTACGCCTGGAGGTGATCGACTGATGGCACTGAACGCCCATCCCAACGTGCACCCCGACGCGACCGCGTTCCGAGACCCGATCGCATTGGCGGCGGCGCTGTCGGGGATGGGGTCGGCCGTCCGGGCCCGGACGCGGGCGATCACCCGGCATCACGCCATGCTCCTGCGGGTCCGCATCCAGAAGAACGCCTCCGGACGACCAGGGCCGAACGTCGTCACCGGGCAGTACCGGGCATCGTGGGACGTGAAGGTGACCGTGGCCGGAGGGCAGGTCAGCGCCGTGGTGTTCACCGACGCGCCGCAGTCGCGTCGTCTGGAGTACGGCTTCGTCGGTGTCGACCGGCTGGGGCGCCAGTACCGGCAGCCGCCGTACCCGCACATCGAGCCGGCCTTTCGGCAGACCGAACCCGGCTTCCTGGAGGCCCTGCGGAGCGGAGCGCTGCCACGATGAGCCCTCCTCGACTGCCACTGACCCGGGCGCTCATCGACGTGCTCACCACCGGGACCGGGCGGCCCTGCGGGCTCACCGTCCTGCCACGCGCGACGGACGGTGGGCCCGCGGCATTGCCGTACCTGATCCTCGACAGCCTGCCCGGCCAGTTCTCCGGCCCGTCATTCGCCGACTGGCATGCGGACGCGACGTGGACGTACCAGGCGACCAGCGTCGGCGAACGGGCGGACCAGGTGCAGTGGCTCGGCGACCGGGTCCGTGCCGCGCTCTTCGACCGCACGCCGAGTGGCTGGCGTACGGACATCCCGGTCGCCGGAATGCGCGTCATCGACCGGGAACTGACCTACGACGCCGACGGAGATCCGGTTGACGGTTCGCAGGGCAGTATCGTTACCTACGTGCAGCGGTTCACGATCACAGTGACGCCCGCCGCCTGATCCCTTCGATCTACGACACCTCACCGCGGAGCCACGCGGACGCCCGGCCGTCGAGCCCGGCGCAGCACCCGTCCAGGAGTGCCCCGTGGCTCAACAGCGCTTCATGCGGCGCGGCATCACCAAGATTCTCTGGTTGACGAAGGTCGCCTCCGCCAACCTCATCCCGACCCGCGCGGAGATCTCGACACCGAACGCCACCGACCTGACCGAGGCGATCAGCGACGTCGACGGCTGGTCGCTGACGAACGAGGCGATCGAGACGCCGGACATGGCCTCGACCTTCTCGTCCTCCATCCCGGGCAACGACAAGGCCGAGAACTCCTCGATCACCTTCTACGAGGACCAGCTCAGCGACACCATCGAGACGCTGCTGCCCAAGGGCGCCGTCGGCTTCGTCGTCTTCCTGCGCAAGGGCGACATCCCCGGGTCTAAGTCGATGGACACCTTCCCGGTCCAGGTGGCGTCCCGCACAGCGCAGTACAACGCCGGCAATGAGGCCGCGAAGTTCCAGGCCGTCTTCTCCATCACCTCTCCGCCGGCGCTCGACGCCGCCGTCCCGGCCGCTGCCTCTGCATCGTCCTCCTCCTCGTCCTCGTCCGGAGGCAGCTGATGGCTGCCGGAAAGGCCCAGGGCGCGGTGACGTGGGAGCAGAAGATGGAGCGGCTGCGTCGCCGCTCGCTGCCAGAGCGCGTTCTGCAGATCTGCGACGACGCAGCGCTGCGGGCAGAGTACGACGAGGCCAGGCGAGCCGCCGACCGCGCGCGGATCCTGGCCGAGAGCGACGCGGACAACAGCGTTCTCGCCGAGCGAGCGGCGGAGGCGAGGCGGCGGTACGACGCCGCGGCCGAGGCTCTGCGCGCGGCCTCGATCTACCTCACTTTCCGCGCTCTGCCGCGCCCGGTCCTCGAGGAGCTCCTCCACGCACATCCACCCACAGACGAACAGGCCGCCGACGGGGCGGCGTTCAATCCCAACACCTTCCCGGCCGCGCTCATCTCGGCATCGTCCACGGACGGCATGACCGAGGCCGAGGCCCGCGAGTTGCTGGACGCCTGGTCGGCCCCGGACGCGAACGCCCTGTGGGAGGCCGCCTGGGAGGTGCAGCAGGAAGCCCGTACCGACCGGGCCGACCTGGGAAAAGGCTGAAGGCCGACTCGCGACTGCGGGCCGAGCTGGAGCTGTGCGAGCAGTACGGCATCCCTCACTCGCAGTTCCTCGGCGGGGACGGCCGCTGGAGTGACCTGGACCGAGCCAAGGCCCTGGCCTGGCAGCAGTGGCAGCGCACGGTGTGCCCGGACTGCCGTACCCGGCTCGACGAGTGGAACCCGGCCGAGGGCGGGCACCGGCACGCGTACGTCACGGACACCTTGCGCTGCCCGGGCTGCGAGCTGATCGCCCAGGAGCGCGATCAGGTGCCCGAGGGGCGGGCCGGTTACGGCATCAAGATCACGCTCCTGCCCCGGTCGGCCTACGAGGCGGTCCAGCACGGCGGTTCGTCCGGGCGAACCGCCCTGGCGAACGGACGGTGAGCCGTCAGGATGGCCACCTACAACCTCACCGTCCAGCTGACGGCACAGGCCAACAGCCTGATCTCCGGGCTGCGTTCGGCTGCCGACGCTGCCCAGGATCTGGGCCGCCGCACCCGCGAACTCGACCGCCGCCTCGACACACTGGACGCCTCCAGCCGACGCACCGCTCGCCAGATCAACACCCTCGGCGCCCAGGCCCGTACCGCCGCCACCCGACTCAGCGCCCTCGGCGCGCGCGGCGGCCATACCGGCCGCGGCCTGCGTCGGGCGGGCGACGACGCCGGCACGCTGGAGCGCTCCCTCAGGAGTGTCGGCCGCCAGGCCACCGCCCTGACCCGCCTCCTCGCCGGAGGCGCCCTCGTCCTCGGCACCGGCCGGCTCGTCGAGGAGGGCAACCGCTACCAGCGGCAGATGAACACCTTCCAGGCGGTAACGGGGGCCACCGCCGGGCAGATGCAGCGCGCCTCCTGGATGGCCAACCGGCTCGGCAACGACCTCACTCTGCCGACTACCACCGCGGCCGACGCCGCCGAGGCCATGGTAGAGCTGGCGAAGGCGGGCTTCCGCACTGACCAGGCCGTCACCGCCACCCGCGCCTCCCTCCAGCTCGCCTCCGCCGCCAACGTCAGCGCGGCCGACTCGGCCCGCTACCTCGGCGACATCATGGACCAGTTCGGCCTCGGCGCCGACCAGGCGGCGCGCGCCTCCGACATCCTGGCCGCCACCGCGAACAACGCCTCCGGCGGCATCATCGATATCTACTACGCGATGCGGTACGCCGGTCCGGTCGCCGCCGGCCTCGGGGTGAGCATGGAGGACGCGGCCAGCGCGGTCGGCATGCTCGGCAAGGCCGGCATCCTAGGCCAGACGGCCGGCACCGCGCTGCGCGGCATGATGGCCAACCTCGCCGCGCCCACCAAGGAGATGCGCGACGGCCTGGAGGCCCTGGGCATCGAGGCTTGGGACGCGCAGGGCCGGTTCAAGGGCCTGCGGTACGTCATCGAGGAGCTGAGCCACGCCCAGCACGAGATGTCCCAGCAGGACTTCACCGCCGCGGTGAAGAAGGCGATGGGCAAGCCCGCCATGTCGGGCGCCATCGCGCTGGCCCACCAGGGCACCGAGTCCTTCGACGCGCTCAGCCAGGCCGTACGGGAAAGTGGCGCTGCCGCGCAGATCACCGCCGCCCGCGGACAAGGACTCGCGGGCGCGATGACACTGCTGCGCAAGCAGACCCAACAGACCGGACTCGCGCTGTACGACGCCATGGCGCCGGGCCTGGAGTACGTCACCCGGCTGCTGACGCGCGGCATGTCCGGCGCGACGCCGTACCTCGTCGCCGCGATCGAGTACGGGCGTGACCTGGCCACCCTCTACGGCCCGGAGCTCAGGGACAGCGCGCGCAGCGGTCTCGGCGAGCTGATCGACGAGGCCGAACAGCTCCTCGGCCCGCTCCAGGCCCTCGGCGAGCACGGCCTGGCCGCCGGGCTGAACCTCCTCATCAACGCTGCCCGCGACCTCGGCGAGGTCCTCGGCAACGCCACCGAGGGGGCCGCACCGGTCGCCTCCGCGCTCGGTCTGCTGGGCGACGAGGCAGGCGGGGCCAGCAACAGCCTCGACATCCTCGTCACGACCGCCGACCTCGCGATGTCCGCGGTCGCCGGGCTGTCCGCCGTACTCGTCCCGGTGGGTGAGGTGGTCGGGTCCCTGGTGCGGGCGTTCGGGTCGCTGCCCGGGCCCGTTCAGACGGCGATCGCCGCGATGTTCCTCGCCCGGCGCCTCACGCCGATGCTGGGCGGGCTCGCCTCGACCGTGAGCGGTCGGCTGACCGGCGCCTGGCAGGGCTTCGGCGCGCAGATGCAGGTGCAGCAGAACCTGGCCGCGCGGGCCGGGGTGTCGCTGTCGCGGTACGCGGCGGCGTTCGCCGTACTGGAGACGCGGATCCCTGTGGTGGGTCAGATGGCTGCCGCCTTCCGCAGCGCCCAGGGCCCGACGTCCGGTTTCGCTGGCACGCTCAACAGCGCGGCGCGTGCAGCCGGGGCCGGGCTCCTCGGCGCCGGCCGCGGGCTGGTGGCGTTCATGGGCGGCCCATGGGGTGCCGCCATGGTCGCCGCCACTTTCGGTCTCGGGCTGCTCGCCGACCAGCAGCGGAAGGCCGCCGAGAGGGCGGCCGAGCACGAACAGCGCATCAGCAGCCTGACCGAGGCACTGCTCGCCTCCAAGGGCGCTATCGACGCCAACGTCCGCGCCCAGGCTGCCCAGGTCCTGATGGACACGAAGACGGCCGACGGCAACCAGCGCCTGGTCGACGTCATGAAGAAGGCGGGCGTCTCGCTGTCGGAACTCACCGATGCCTACCTCGGTCAGGGCCTGACCCTCGAGGGCCTCCAGGGCCGGTTGCAGGCTGTCGCCGACGCACACGACGACGTCTGGCAGACCAACGAGTTCGGCGACACCTGGCAGGGCTATGACGTCCTGGGACGCAGGGCGCAGGACGCCGCCGATGCCCTGGACGGCGTCAAGGGCGAGATGGAAGAGTCTGTCCAGCGCGCCAAGGACCTCGCCGAGGCGCAGGGCGCCACCGGGCGGGGCGTCACCGCCTACGGCAAGCTCAAGGCCGCCGTCGGTGCCTTGGCCGACCGGACAGCAGACGCTGACCAGCGCACTCGCGCCCTGAAGGACGCCCTCGATCTCCTCTCCGGCGGCAGCATCTCCCTCCAGGCCGCCGAAGCCCGCGTCAACAGCGCCGTCCTCGACGTGAACGAGGCCCTGGCCGACGGGATCGACAGGGCCGACGGCTACGGCAAGGCTCTGCTGAACAACAACGGCACCCTGAACACCGCCACACGCAAGGGCCAGCAGCTCTACCAGTCCCTTACCTCCCTGAGCGACGCCGCCGCGGACGCGTCCGTCTCCGCATACGCCCTCGCCCAGCAGAACGGCCAGCCGCTCGCCGAGTCCCTGTCCTCCGCCCGCGCACAGATGACGAAGGCGAGGGCGGCCGCGGTCGAGGCGGCCCAGGGCTATGGGCTGACGCGCGCGCAGGCCGAGGCGGTGGCCGACAGTCTCGGCCTGCTGCCGTCGAAGGTCTCGCTCCTGCTGGAAACGGAAGGCATGGACTCCACGCTGGCCGATCTCCTCGCCGTCCAGGCGGAGTTCGACCGCGTCCCGAAGAAGACCACGATCGAAGTGGACTCCCTCAGTACGGAGGCGCAGAAGGACCTCAAGGACCTGGGCTACAAGGTCGAGACCATCCCGGGCACCCGTCAGATCAGGATCACGGCTCCGACGAAGGACGCCCGCGGTGCGCTTCAGGCGCTCATCGACCAGCTCAGTGCCACTCCCGGCCACAAGACGGTGAAGGTCAACGCCGCGACGGTCGGTGCGCTCACCAGCTTGAAGGCCGTGGAAACCCAGCTGATCAAGACGCCGAGCGCCAAGACCGTAACCATCAGCGCCCCAACAGCCGCGGCGAGCAAGGCGCTTCAGGACCTCGGCTTCAAGGTGCAGAACATGCCGAACGGCCGGGCCAAGGTCACCATCCCCGTCCAGCCGCCGCTGACCGCCCTCGGCACCATCCAGGGCGCGATCAACAACATCACCGGCACCAGCGTCGGCGTGGGCATCTACCTCAAGCCGACGTCCTGGGACCGCGACGGCAACGGCGTACCCGACGCCATCCAGGCCCGCGCCGACGGCGCGGTCGTCGACTACTTCGCCAACGGCGGTGTACGGCGTGAGAACCACGTCGCACAGATCGCCCCCGCCGGCTCATGGCGAGTGTGGGCCGAGCCGGAGACGCAGGGCGAGGCATACGTGCCGCTCGCCGCGAGCAAGCGCCCGCGCAGCAAGGCCATCGTCGAGGAGGTCGTCCGGCGCTTCGGCGGTGACGTCACCTGGTACGCGGGCGGCGGCCTGTCCGGCTGGTCCTACAGCCCCTCCGGCGAGGACGAACTGATCTCGGTGTCCTCGATCCGGTCGGACTCCATGCGCACCGTGAAAAGGAAGGGCAAGGAGGTCGAGATCTTCGACCTCTCGAAGTTCGAGAGGAACCTCGACAAGGCGGTGAAGAGGACCGAGCGGTGGCGCAAGGACCTGCGGACCGTAGCCCGCCGCGCGGGGCAGGACGTGGCCGACGCGCTGGAGGCCATGGGAGAGGACGGCATCGAGCTGACCCACAAGATGGCCACCGGCTCGTCGAAGTACCTCAAGGACATGGCCTCCGACCTAGAGCGACTGGGTCTCGTGGCGAAGGCGTCCCTGGGCGACTTCACCGCCCAGCTCAAGCAGGCCGTGAAGGACCAGAGCACCTTCGAGAAGAACCTGACCAAGCTCGCCGCCCTCGGCTACGGGGACCTCGCCGCGAGGCTCGCCGAACAGGGTGACGAAGCCGCGGAGGACCTGGCCGCCGAGGCGGTGAAGGACAAGAAGAAGGCGAAGAAGGCCGACGACGCAGCGAAGGCGGCCGACAAGACGCTCGCGGCCGAGGACCTCGCCGACCTCCTCGACATCATCAGCGCGATCAAGTCGAGCAGTACGGGTATCCACAAGGTCGCCGACACCACCGGCCTGGAGGAAGACCGAGTTATCGAGGTCGGCAACCTCGGCAAGTCCCGCATCAAGTCCGCCCTCGGCTCCCGCGCGACGAAGTTCCTCGACGACCTGGCCAAGGCCAACAAGGGCCTGGCCTATGCGAGCGGCGGCATCTGGGAACCGGGCATCTACTCCTCCCCGACCGCACTGATCAAGTTCGCGGAGGCGAGCACTGGCGGGGAGGCGTTCATCCCCCTCGCCCCCGCCAAGCGCGCGGCCGCAACGGCGGTGCTCGGCGACGTCGCGCAGCGCTTCGGCCTCCAACTCGATGCAGCACACGGCCCCTTAACGCCAGTACACACGGTGGATGCCCGTCCGGCTGGATCCGTTCAGGTCGTCGTCGTGCGGGAGCACCAGCCACTGATCGGCACCATGCCGGTCACCGTGGCCTCAACTCAGGCTACCCCGCAGCAGATCGGTGCCGAGGTCATGCGCCGCCTCCGCAACGCACAGAGGGGAGGCCGGTTGTGATGCCGGAGCTCGCCGACTGGCAGATCGAGATCGCCGGAGTCCTCATCGGCGCCGGAACGGAAGTACCGGTGAGCGAAGTAGAAGGTCTCGGCGCCCCCGAACTTCGTACACAGGATGTGGACAACCCCGTCGGAGACGGCGCGTTCCCCGGCGTCGATCTCTACAGCGTACGGACAATCCGTATCGAGGCGGGCATCCGCACCGCCGGCAACCCAGCGGCGGCCGTCGAGGTGCTCGGTCGGCTCCACCGCGCCGCCGACGATCCCGCCGTCCGGACGGGCTCGGGCGCACAGACCGTGCTGCGCCTGCGCTGGCCGGGCCGCACAACGCGCCGCCTCTACGGCCGGCTGCGCCGCGTGGAGGCCACCAGCACCGCGAACGTGCTGCACGGCTGGATCCCGCTGGACCTGGAGTTCGCGGCACTCGACCCGCGCTTCCACGCCGACGACGCCTCGGCGCTCACCCTCGCCTTGTCCGCCGACGGGCTGGGAGGCTTCCGCGCCCCGCTCACGGCCCCGCTGACGACCGGCGTCGCGATCCCCGACGAACGGCGCGGCTGGGTGCACAACGACGGCGACCTACCGGCATGGCCGTCACTCCGTATCAGCGGGCCGTGCACCAACCCGCGCATCCGACACGTCGAGTCGGGCAAGGTCATCGAGCTGTCCGTCGCGCTGCGGAGCGGCGAGCACGTCGACATCGAGACCCGTCCCGGCACCCGCTGGGTCCTCCGCAACGGAACCGGCAACCTCGCCCCCGCCCTGTCGCCCGCCTCCCGGCTCGACACCTTCGTCATCCCGCCCGGAGCCAGCGAGATCTGGTGGACCGCCCGCGACTACACCAACGCCACCCGGCTGGCCGTGACTTGGCGCTCGGCCTATGCCGCCCTGTAGCCCGCACGAGGAGCTCTTACGTGACCCTGATCAATCCACCGCTGCTCACCCACGGCGGTACCCACGCCGCCCGCGCCTTCCGGATGATGGTGCGCGACCTCGCTCGCGGCTCGCAGGGCGTGACCGAGGGCGACGACCTGAAGGTGAAGCAGCTGGCCACGCCCGGCGCCGGCGTACGGGTGGTCGACGGTTCCGCGGTGATCCGTGGCGCGGCATGGGGCCAGGGCTCGTACACGCAGTACAACGTCGGCGACGCCACCGTGCCCATCGCGCCCACCGGGGCCACCGCCCGCTCGGACCTGGTCTGCCTGCGCGTGGAGGATCCCGAGTACGAGGGCACCCGGAACCCGGAGACCGACGAGATCGGCTACTTCCACGTGGTCAGCAACGTCTCGGCCACCGCGACCACCGTGCCGTCCGGCATGACCGCGATCCCGCTGGCCCGCGTCGACATCCCCGCCAACACGTCGGTCATCACCGACTCGATGATCAAGGATCTACGGCGGATCGCCAACCCTCGCCGCGAACGGACGCTGTACACGGCCTACCCCGGCTCGCTGAGCAGGCTCACCGCGCAGAACGGCCAGTGGTACAACTGGCCGGCCGCGGCCCGCTGGAAGGTGCCGATCCCGTCCTGGGCGGTGACCGCGAAGCTGGTGGTGACGCTCGCGGGTCTGCGGCTGTCGGAGTCCGACGTGTTCGCCAACATGCAGACGGTCCTGGGCACCGACTACGGGCAGACCACCGCCATCGACGACGACCAGGGCGCGAACACCCGCCGCAACACAGTCGTGCTCGCCGACACGATCAGCATCTCCGCGGCGCTTCGCGGCACCACTCAGGACCTGTACGTCCGCACTCAGCCCTCCAAGTCCGAGTGGGGCAACCTCGGCGTCGACGCGGCAACCTCCCTGATCGCGGACGTCGAGTTCACCGAAGGCGTGCGGTGAGGCCCAGGGCAATGACGACGTCGTACCGCTACCGCAGCTGGCACGCCCTGACCGGTGAGTCGCTGGCCACCGACCTGCCGCTGACCGAGGTGGAGTTCGGCCTGTCTCTCAACGCGACCGGCGACTTCTCGGGCCGCCTGGAGCCGCGCTTCGCCCACCTCCTCCCGTCCCAGCTGGACCCCGGCAACACACTGCTCACCGCCGAGCGGGACGACACCCTGCTGTGGGGCGGCATCGTCTGGCGGGCGGAGCCGGAGGGCGCCGCGTACCCCATCGAGGCCGCAGGATGGGGCAGCTACCTGCACCGCCGCCACGACGTCCACGGCAACCTGGGCGGCCGCGGCCCGTACACCTACGCCGACCCATGCCGGATCATGCGCGATGTCTGGGCGTACGCGCAGTCGCAGCCCGACGGCAACCTCGGCGTGACCGTCGACGGCACCACCAGCAAGGCAAAGGCCGGCACTCCTGCCGAGCCGTACTCCACCGAGTGGTGGGAGGCCCCGGTGCTCGGCGAGGTCGTCGACGACATGACGCAGGTCGACGGCGGCCCCGAGTGGACCGAGACCACCGACTGGACCGCCACCGGCCGCCCCGGCGGCCGTATCCGCCTCGGCTGGCCCCGCCTCGGCACCCGCCGCACCGACATCTCCTTCACCTCCGGCATCAACGTCGCCGGAACCGTCCCGGTGGCCTACGACGCCGACGAGTATGCCCAGGTCGTCATCGCCCTCGGCGCCGGAGAGGGCCGCAGCCGACGCCGCGCCGTCGACGCGATCCGCAACGGCCGCCTACGCCTGGAACACGTCCTCGAAGCCCCCGCCGAGAAGGCCAACGACCGCCTGGCCGCCCGCGCCCGCGCCGAACGCACCGCCCGCCAGATCCTCGGCGAGGTCACCGAGATCCAGGTCCGCGACCACCCAGCCGCCCCGGTAGGCAGCTGGCAGGTCGGCGACGACATCCGCGTGTCCCTCCACGACCAGTAGTCGGACTACGACGGCTGGTGCCGCATCACCGCCTGGACGCTCCGCCCGCCCCAAGGCGACGGCCCCGAGCGCATCACCCTGACCCTCGCCCGTGCCGACCGCTTCACCTACGGGAGCTGACCGCCATGGCCAACGACCTCGCGAAGCTGGCAGCCCGCATCGCCGCCCTCGAACGCCGCCTCACCCAGCAGACCCGCACCTCCCGCCTCGCATACTCCTCGCTCGAGAACGGCGCGCTGGACGTGTACGACGAGAACGGCTCCTTGCGCGCCGTCATCGGTCAGCAGCCTGACGGAACCACGGCGGTCAACATCGTCAACGCCCCGCCTCCGCCGGCCCCGAGCCAGCCCACCGCAGTGTCCGTGCTCGGCGGCATCGCCGCCACCTGGGAAGGCACCTTCACCGACGCCGCCGCCGCGCCGCTGGACTTCGCGCGAGTCGAGATCCATGCCTCCGCCCAGGATGGGTTCACCCCTGGCCCGACAACCCTGCGTGGCACCCTGGAGTCCCCGCTCGGCGGCACCCTCACCATCCCCGCCGACCGGCCACTGTACGTACGCCTGCTCGCCCGCAACACCTCCGGCACCTCCTCCGCCCCCTCCCTCCAGAGCGGCCCGGTCGGCCCGGCACCGGTCGTCGCCCAGTCGGTCCTCGACGGCATCATCACGGAAACCGCGCTCGCCGACGACGCCGTCTCCCGCGCGAAACTCCAGATCGGCGCGGTCGGCCACAACCAGCTCGCCATCGGCACCGGCAACCTCATGCCCGACCCCAGCTTCGAGGGCGCCTTCACCGAGCAGCTCATCGCCACATCCAGCCGGTGGAGCCTGACCGAGGGCAACGGCTCCCCCCGGGGCCTGCGGGTCGACGGCACCAGCAGTGAGCCCGCCTCTCCCAGCCTGCGCGTCACGGAGCTGGCCGTCTCCCCGGGAGACCGGTTCTACCTGGCCTTCGACTCCCGCGTCTCCGCCGACTGGGCCGGGAACTCGATCCGCTTCTACCTGCGCTGGCAGGACGCGGCCGGGGAAGTGCTCGGCTACGGCACAGCGATCGCCACCCCCACCCCAGGCGCCGACTGGACCCGTACGAGCCAGCAGGTCCAGGCCCCGGCCGGGACCGTGACCGCCACCGTGTGGCTGCAGAACTTCCAGGCCACCGCCGGCACGGCGGACTTCGACAACGCGCAGATCCGCACCGTCATCGGCACAGGCATGGTGGTGGCCGAGTCCATCGGCACCCTGGAACTGGCCGCGGAGTCCGTGACCGGCGAGAAGGTGGTGGCGAAGACCCTCACGGCCCGCGAGATCAAGGCCCTGTCCGTGACAGGCGACGAGATCGCTACCAACACCCTCACCGCGCGCCACATCGTCGCGGGCTCACTTTCGGCGTCCCGGCTGGCGATCGGCACCACCGGCAACCTGGTCGGCGACCCCTCGTACGAGAACGGCGTCATCGCGACCTACATCGCGGGCAAGGACGAGTTTGCCATCGAGGACGGCGGTAACAACTCCGCCAAGTGCCTGCGCATCACGGCGGGCGCGGACACCTACCGATGGCTCCAGCACGCCACCTCGCCCGTCCTCCCGGGCGACCGGTACTGGGTGGCCGCCGACTACAGGACGTCCACCGACTTCACCGGCGGCAAGGTCATGCTGTACCTCGGCTTCTACGACGAGGCCGGCACCCGTCTCGGCTCCGACGGCGTCACCGTGTCAGTCCCAGTCACCGATGGCACCTGGCAACGCGTCTCGAAGATCGTCACCATCCCTGCCGGCGCGTCCCAGGCAAACGTGCGCGTCGGCGTCGACGCCTCCGGCAACACCACGGCCACCGGCCGCGTCTACTTCGACAACCTCGAGTGCCGCTCGCTCCTCAGCACCCCGGGCACCGGAGCCCGCGCCGAGCTCTCACCCGAAGGACTTCGCCTGTACGACGAGTCGGGGGACGAGGCCGTGTCCCTGACCACCGGCTCGCCCAACTACCTCACCCTGACGAACGACGGCACGGCCGTCGCCACCATCGACCAGGACGGCAACACGGGCGTCGCGGACCTCGCGGTCGCGGGGCGGCTCACCATCGCCGGGGACCCCATCGAAACCTACCTGTCCGGCTTCGCCCGCGGCCTGGTCGCCGTCGACTACCAGGCCACCTCCGTGTCGGCGGGCACCACCGACTACGGCTACGTCGAGCTGTCGTTCGACGCCGATACCAGCCGCATGTACCGCGTCGTCCTGGACTGCTACGCCGACCCCTCGGCCGCCGGCGGCGAACTCGTCCTGGCCCTGAAGGACGGTGGCGCGAGCACCCCGACGGTCTCCTCCACACAGATCCAGTCCGCGATCTTCCCCATGCCAACGGCCGGCTACCGCCGCATCCACATGGAGACCGTCCGTTCGGGAGCGGCCTTCGGCGCCGGCCTCCACCGCCTGTTGATCACCTTCCGCTGCCAGAACGGCCCCAGCGGCCAGACCGTCCGCCTGTTCGGCGGCTCCAACTACCCCGGCCTGATGTACATCGAGGACGTGGGCCCGTACGTCCCCGAAACGGGTCAGTACAACACCGGCGGCGGTACGACGACCCCGCCGAAGAAGACCTACACCAAGACCTACGCAGCCTCCTGGTCCGGCTCCTACGCCAACCGCAGCGCGTACAACTCCTACTACGGCAACAAGTGCCTGCAGGGCTACTACAGCTCGACCAACGGCATGCAGGCGAGCCTGATCGGCTTCCCCTCCTCTCTCGCCACCGACCTCTCCGGCGCCACCATCCAGAAGGCCGAGGTCTATCTCTACTTCGACCACTGGTACTACAACAGCGGCGGCAAGGCGGTCATCAAGGCCCACAAGCACACCTCCCGCCCGTCGACGTTCAGCTCGGACAGCGAGGCGCAGACGATCAGTTGGGGCAAGAACGTCGGCAAGTGGGTGGACATCACAGCGGTGTTCGACTCGACGAGCTGGCGCGGCATCGCCCTGGATCCGAACAACTCAGACAAGACGTACTACGGTCGCGCGCAGGGGGTGGGGCAGACGTATCCGCCGAAGCTGCGGATCACGTACGTCAAGTAGCTGGGTTCCTCACAGGTCCGGCACCCAGCCGGTTTGCCTCAGAGTCGGCATGAGTCGGGTGAGGACGTAGGCTACGACGGGCGTCTCTCGGTCTTCTTCCTGGAAACGGATGGTGTGCTGGAAACGCTCCGTGTCCTGCGGCTTCGTTAGGTCGAATGCTGGGTCGAGCGATACACCGGGGCGGCCGACGAGTTCCCTCAGCAGTCCCTCGCCGCAGCCTTCTGCCAGCTGTGCGGTGGTGAGGGCCCGTTTCTGCTTCGGCCGACCGTCCGGCTGAGGCAGAGACAGATAGGCCATCATCCGTTGGAGGCCCGGGGAGACCTCAGCAATACCGGCGCGGTGCCGATTGTGGAGGTTGGCCAGGGAAGCCGGCATCTCCGGGATGAGGGGCGGCTGTTGGAGCACGACATCCCTTTCACCGTTGTCCCATCGCGTGTCGTGGACAGTCAGCGGCGGCCGACCAGGAGCCTCGAGCTGCCACTCGGCGGCGAACCCGGCGTCACTCACGCCCGAGGGTGTGGAGCCCTGCTTGGCGATGTAACTGCGGACCAACTCCAAGGTGAGCGTGTTGCCAAGTCTCATGAAGGGACCAGGTTCCTGTGCGGCGCCGGGACGCGTCCCCCAGGGTGGGCACCGGAGGCGACAGCCAGCGACAAGTCGTTCGTGACTACTCCCGCCGGATAAATAACACAAGGCACACGGAGGATGCGCCAGAATCACAAACCCGGTCCCTCCGGTACCGGGTACCGTGCACCGGTCGCCTGACGCAGGCACTGGCTCCTTCGAAGCCATCGGACGAATCAGGTTCCCGGAGGCGCACAGCATCGGACGCGTACCTGAAGTGCGTTAGGCTCCGTCTCCGTGGGCGACCCTCCGCTCCGCATCACTCGCAGCACCGTGGTGCCTGCTGTACAGAGGGACCGCCAGGTGGCCCCTGGCGTCGTTCGACTGCGTGGAGGCGCGGGGGAGAAAGCGTCCCGACGTGGCCCAGCCACTGTCCGCAGACCAGTTCCTCGGCGTCCTGAAAAGGTCCGGCGTCCGCGTCGTCGAGCACGGCAGCTGGCGCACCCACAACCGCAACCACAAGGGCGCCTGGGGCCCGGTCCACGGCGTCATGATCCACCACACCGGCCCGTACACCACCGAGGCCGCCATGGTGGAGCTCTGCCGTACCGGCTACACCTCCCTACCCGGCCCACTGTGCCACGGCGTCATCGACCGCTCCGGCACCGTCCACCTCGTCGGCTACGGCCGCGCCAACCACGCCGGCTCCGGCGACGACGACGTCCTCAAGGCTGTCATCGCCGAGAAGCCGCTGCCGCCGGACAACGAGGCCAACACCGACGGCAACCCCCACTTCTACGGCTTCGAGTGCATCAACACCGGCGGCGGACAAACGTGGCCGCAGGCCCAGCTCGACACCATGCACAAGGTCAGCGCCGCCCTGTGCCAGGCCCACGGCTGGACTGCGCGGTCGGTGATCGGCCACAAGGAGTGGCAGCCCGGAAAACCGGACCCGGCCGGCATCTCGATGGACGACTTCCGCGCCGCGGTCGCCAAGCACCTCAGCGGAAGGCCGACGAGCAGCACGCCGTCGGACGACAAGACCGAGTACGCGCCATTCCCCGGAGCCGACTACTTCCACACCGGCCGCCGCTCCGCCCTGATCACCGAGATGGGCAAGCGCCTCGTCGCCGAGGGCTGCGGCAAGTACAGCAAAGGCCCCGGCCCGAGCTGGACCGAGGCTGACCGGCGCTCGTACGCCGCCTGGCAGCGCAAGCTCGGCTACACCGGCGACGACGCCGACGGCATCCCGGGCCCAACGAGCTGGGCCAAGCTCCGCATCCCCAAGCCCTGATCCACGCGTCGAGAGGTTCCTTCCCCATGGCCACTTCCAGAACTCCCAAGCTTATCGCCGACATCGCCGAGCGCGCCGTGCTGACGTACATCGAAGCGTTCCTCGGTCTCCTCCTCGCATCCGAATCGACCAACGTCGTCACCCTGTCCGCGCTCGAGTCGGGGGCCATCGCCGCGATTCCCGCGGGCCTCGCCGTGGTGAAGGGCGCCGTCGGCTCCCTCCTCGGTCGCGCCGGTACGGCTTCGTGGCTCCCGGCCAAGAGCGACCCAGCCTCCATCACCATCAACTGATCAAGAGCAGCAGGCGCCATGCCCGACGGAGAGATCGCCCTGGAGCTCGCCGAACTCCGCCGCGCCCTCGAAGTCGGGCTGGCGCGCATCGACGGCCAACTCGCGCTCCTGGTCCAGCGGTCCGATCAGATCGACAAGAGCGTCGAGGATCTCGACGCCCGAGTGACCGCGCTCGAACGGTCCCGGTGGCCGCTTCCCACCATCAGCACACTCACCGGCCTCGCCGCTCTGGGCGGGGCCGTCTGGTCAGCGATGGGCCGCTAACGGCGCCAGCTCACAGAGCAGCGCAGGGTCAAAGGAGATCGAATTGACCCCGCCCGAACTCCTCTGGGCCAACCTGCTCGTGCTGGGCCTCGCGTACGAGCTGTTCACCATGGTGGACAGCGAGGGCGGCAACACCGTCTCGGAGCGTGTCCGCGCCCGGTTCCGCGTCCACACACGACCAGGCCGTGCGGCCTTCGCCATGGCCTGGACCGGCTTCGCCGTCTGGTTCCTCGTGCACATCCTGACGTGAGAACCCCGGAACACGGCAGCGCCCCGGGCAGAGTGCGAGTCAGATCCCGAGGCGCTGTTCCACAAAGGAAAGAGGGTGGGAGCCTATGTGCGTCGCCTCACTCCGAGCAAGTGCGAGGCGCGTTGCGGCGGGTGTGCGTACCGTGTTGCCACGCACCGTACGCGCGCAGCAGTACAGTCACGACTGTTCGAGTGGTCTGGTCGACGACACACGCGCAATCCTGACGCTGATGGACACGCCGGTCGCCTGGATACCGTGGGTCTCCCCCGTACGTCTGCTCGGGAGACACAACGCACCGCAGGACTTCACTCTCGTCGAAACCGAGTTCCCTGGCTCGGACCAGGGCGTGCTGGCTCAGAAAGACTCCGGCTTGAGCCCGAAGGCGGTTCAGCGCACGTTCGCGCCGGGCAGCGCGGCGAAGGTTGCTCATGAAGCAGCCTCGGCAGCCAGCAGATCCCCAACAGCGCTCTTGCCCCACCCGCCCCTGCGCTTTCGTGGAGGGATCGCCTCCAGCCGGAGTCTGCGGGCGATCTCGGCATGGCTGAAACCGGCGCTCTTGAGACGTCTCGCCCACGCTCGCGCGTGCTCGATGGAGCGGCTGCTCTCGACCACGGTGCAACTGTCATGCATGCGGAGCGCCGCGTACGTCTTGACGACCTCCCGCATCACGGAGCTCTCTTCCGCGATCAGAGGCACGGCCTCGTCGGCCTCGAGGACCCGCAGCCCGAACTGCTGGACCCACGCGTACGAGGCTTCGCGTTCCGACTCATCAGCGAAGACGGATGGGTCGGCCACGTTGAGCGAAGTGATCGGCATTGGAGTGGTCACCTGTTGGAGCAGATCCGTCAGGCCGAAGCCCGCAGTTCCCGGAGAGAACAGGAACGCCCAGCCGTGCCCGTGGCGCCTCGCGATCTCCTGGACTTCTCGTGACCGGGCGGCATGGTCCTGATCGCTGTCCGCTGCGTAGACGAGCACCACGTCGAACCCCCCGAGAGATGTCTGGTGGGACCTCCCGCCGGCACGGATCCGCTCGCCGTCAACGGTCTGCGGGGGATCTTCATCCCAGGCCGAATCCTCCAGGAGCCTGTGGACCTTCTGCTTGTTGTAGAGCTGCTCCCCCTGCGGGCCCCACCAGTAGTAGCCGGCCTGGTTCAGGAACTCGGCCGTCTGTGGCAAGGTCAGCTGAAACCCGACGTGGAGCTTGTGCGCCAGCCTCACGACTTCGTTCCTGCTCAGGCCACGCCCGATGTCCAGGTGACCATGCTTGCCCTTCTGTCGCGGCAAGAGCCTTCGTAGTGCAGCACAGGCGGTCCGGACCTGGTCGTGGACATCTTGTCGGACATCCGGCAGCGGATCGTCCAGTGCCACGGCCTCGCCATCCACCACCAGCGAGGCGTGACTAGCTCGCATCTCCTCGCAGACCAACGCCCGCGTGATCGGACCTCCCAGGTCTTCCCAGCTGCCCACCCGGACACCATCCACGAGGTCGGCTCGCACACAGAAGAGAACCTCCTGCAGCGCAGGACGGTCGCCGACCTCTCCCCTACCGCGCGATTCGGCTTCAGTTCGCCACAGCATCCCAGCGCCCAGCGCCACGTCTCCCCGGCGTGCCACGCGGTACCCGATCTCGGACGTCGGCATGGTTCCCTCCCGTTCACCTGACCAGCGGTTGGAGGCGACGATGACAGATCCGTGGGTCCCCGCAAGCGACCTAGATTTCGGACGATTTTGAGATGCGCGAGGGACGCGGACGTTCAGAACAGCGCACCGCGCCAACGACGACATCACAGGCTGGCCACCCACCCGCAGCACCGAACTATACTTGATCAATCAAGTGTGTTTTATGCGCAGCGCGACATGGAGGGCGGCGTGACAGCCAAGCGATTCCCCTACCTGCTAGGGCACGCGGAGATCGCGTTCCTCTACGGGGTGGAGCGGCAGACCTCGCAGCTCTGGAAGACGCGGGGCGTGCTCGGAGAGCCAGACATCGTCATCTCCGGCAACCCGTACTGGCTACTGCCCACGGTCCTCGGACTATCCGAGGACGGCAATCGCGAGTTCGACGCTAAGCGGCTGAAGGAGTACAAGGCCCAGATCACCAGCGGGTATGAGGTCGACGACCCGGCCGACCTCCCTCAGATCATCGGCCTCAAGGAGATCCCCTGGATCTTCGGCAAGAAGTACATGGACGTCTACCAGTGGCGGGTCCGTAGGAGCTTCGCATCCGAGGACGCCGTGATCTCCGGCTCGCCGCTGTGGCTGCTGGACACTGTGCTTGAGGACGCCGAGCGCCGCGGGCGGGCGACCGTCCAGGACGGTATCGACCGCATTCGGGCCGGCGAGCGTGAGCAGATCAAGCCCCGCGGCCGAAAGCCCTCGGCGGAGCCCAAGCCGACTCCGCCGCCACTGCCGACGGTTAGGACCTTCCGGCCGGGCGAGCACTCGGCGGAGGACGTCGCAGCGTTCGCAGCAGAGCTGCTGGATGCTGGCTTCTCGCTGTCAGTACGACCGAAGCGGTAGCCAAGCCAGCAACACGGCAGGGTGGGCCCCGCAAGCCGGGCTCACCCTGCCGAGTGCACTACACCGCGGCGCGGGCCTCCTGCCAGCGAGCCGCGTTGGCCTGGTCAAGGCGGTAGAACGCCTCGGCCTGGTAGGTGGAGTCGGGGTCAGTACCCCACTCCCACTTCATCGGCCAGTTGCCGCGCTCGTAGTGGGCGTGCAGGTGTCGAGTGAATGCTGACAGGGCGCCCTTGATCTGACCGCGGTCGAGATTGAGGCGCTCCACGACGGCGGTTGTGCTGTACGAGCACTCTGGCTCGGCGGCGAGGATGTCCAGTAGGGCGGCGACTCGCTGGACCGACGGCAGATCCGTGGCGATCAGAGACTTGAAGTCCTCAACGGTCCACTCCACCACCGGCCACTCTCCGCCCGGTTCGGCACCCTGGGTACCACCAGGCAGCGGACTACTCATCTCGCCCTTCTTCAGGTCGAGTTCGGCGAGCAGGGCGTATACACGAGTGACGTACTGAGCAGGGACGGGTACGGAGATGAACTGCCGGTCGTGAGACACGACTCCCCCAAACTCAGGTGTTAGAAGGCAAGTTGATGCCAGACAGCCTGACAGACAGTCCACTTCACTGTCTACTGAAGGATGAACTCAATCTACTTTCCGAGACTTGGAGTAGGTAGACGAACGGCGACACGACACCAAGGGGCCACAGCAGCCGTCGAACCAGGGGTGCCAACCCGCACTCGACACACTTAGGGTGTGGTCAACATGTGTTGTGACAGAACTCGGTCTCTTTGGGGGAAGTGATGCATGCGCACCACCAGGCGGAGCTACCGCTGGAGATAGCAGAGCCAGACCACGCCCACCCTCACGACGACCCAACCATCGACGAGCGCTTCGAGGACTTCCACGCCGCACACCCGTGGGTGCTCGAAGCCCTGGAAGACCTCACGATGCGCTGGATCGAAGCCGGCGGCGGACGCATTGGGGTCAAGGCACTGTTCGAGCAGCTCCGCTGGTCGCGGCCGAGCATCTCGAACGACAGGCCATTCCGACTGAACAACGACTTCACCTCGCGCTACGCGCGCCTGCTACGCGCGCGCCATCCGGAGTGGGCGGGCGTGTTCCAGTTGCGGAGCCTGCGCACAGGTGACGTGGATTGATAGTTCAAACTTGACGTCAAAGAGTCAGTGAAATAGATTTTGATTAACTTCAATTGACCTCAACATGTGTTGTGACAATTGAAGTCCATGTGAGGGGACCACGATGCATGGAGGGGATATGGCCGACGCTCCGGTCACCTGGCTCGCGATCCGCGAGGACCAGAAGGCGTTCGAGGACCAGCAGTTGCGCGCGTTGCGCGCGGCGTTCCCAGATCTGGCGGAGGCCAGTCCGGCACAGCTGGGGATCTTCTTCCACTACTGCAAGGCGTCGGGACTCGACCCGTTCGGCCGGCAGATCTACATGATCAAGCGCAAGTCGCGCGGCGAGATCCGCTGGACGATCCAGACCGGCATCGACGGCTACCGGCTCATCGCACGCCGGGCCGCCGACCGGGCCGGACAGTCCATCGCGTATGAGGACTTCGTCTGGTACGACGCCGAGGGCGGCGAGCACACGGTGTGGCTGCGCGACGAACCGCCGGCTGCCTGCCGTGTCGTCGTCTGGCGCGACGACTCACGCTTCCCCGCCGTTGCCCACTGGCGGGAGTACGCGCCGAAGGTGTGGGACTACGAGGCGCAGGAGTACAAGCTCGGCGGGCTGTGGCCGCAAATGCCTGCCAGTCAACTGAGCAAGGTCGCCGAGGCCCTGGCCCTCCGCCGGGCCTGCCCCGCAGACCTGTCCGGCCTGCACGTCGACGAGGAGATGCACGCGGCCGACGCGGCGGAGTCCCGCGAGCGAGTCCAGGCCGCCGCCGCGCGACTGCGGAGCGAAAAGGCAGAGCGACCGGACGAGACCCAGCAGGACGTAGAAGCGCCCTCGTCCGGAGACGTGGTCGAAGGCGAAGTCGTCGAAACTCGTGGCGTCGAGGCTACGGACGCGGTGTCGGCGCAGGAGATCGAAACGCCGCCACCGGCCGATCCTCGCGCCGAACTGGATGAGGCACGCAGGGAGGTCCAGGAACTCGCCGGCCGCCTTGGCCTGGGCTTCGACACCGTCAACGAGCGGTGCTTCGACGACTTCGGCGTCTCCTACCAGGACGCCAGCGCCGAACAGCTGCGCGCCCTCCTCAACACTCTGCAGCCGGACGACGGCGAGACCGGCGAGGACACCTCCGCCAAGTCCGACCCGACGGCAGGTACCTCACCCACGCGCCAACGCGCCTCGGCCAAGAAGGCGACACCGCGCAAGGCCGCGGCGAAGACCACGACGCGCAAGAGCACCGCGGAGAAGCCGACGGCCCGGAAGTCCTCCCGGAGCAAGGCCACCACCCGCTCGGCCCAATAGCCCCTCCTGCCCGTCAGGCGAAGGGGCAGACCACCCAACAGAGTGCGAGATCACCATGACCACCGACAGCACCGTCGACAACCTCGGCGTCCCGGTCCCCGACCTGTGGAAGGGCGCACACCGCGACGACCGCGCCAGACCGCGCTCCCGCCAGCGCCTCCTCGGCCCCTCCTCGATCGGCCTGTGCAGACGCCGCGCCGCCTACGAGGTCCACGGCACCTGGCCGACCGACCTCGCCGACAACATGCACGCCGCGATCCTCGGCACCTGGCTGCACGAGGGCATCCTGCGCGTCCTGCGGGAGCAGTACGGCGCCCACACCGAGCTGGAGCTCACCGACGGCGTGATCCTCGGCCACGCCGACGCCTACTGGGCCCCGGGCGCCCCGCACCCCCGGGCCACGGAGGCACAGGCCGCTGACGTGGGCGTAGTGGAGGACGTGAAGACCAAGAGCACACGGGCCCTCGACGTCGTCGTACGCCAAGGCCCGAGCCAGGCCGAGTGGTTCCAGGTCCACCTGTACGCCCACCTCCTCCGCACCGGCGGCCTGAAGGACCACTCCCACCTGCCGGCCGGCGAACCCCTACCGGTCGACGTCGTACGGCTGCGCTACGTCGGCCGCGAGTACGGGCAGGTCGTCGTCCACCAGCGCGCCTACGACGAGGACGTCACTCAGCAGGCCCTGGCGTGGGCCGAGGACGTCCTGGCCAGCCCCGAACCGGAGGCCATGCCGCGCGACCTCGACGGCCCCGGCCTGTCGATCATCTGTGACAACTGCCCTTTCAAGACGGTCTGTTGGAACCTCGACCAGCTCGCCGACGACCGCGCCCCACAGACGATCCTCGCCGAGGACACTGCGGCCATCACCGACGCCCTGCGTGCCTACACCGACGCCGCCGAGGTGGAGAGCGCTGCGAAGAAGCGCAAGGCCAAGGCCCGCAAGATGCTGGACGCCGCCGACGCCGGCACCTACGGCGCGTTCAGGCTGTCCTGGTCCGGCGGCAACCCGCGGCCGCCCGAGCCCGACCCCGAGGCGATGATCCGCATCCTCGAGGGCCTCGGCGTCGGCATCCCCATGCGGCCCGGCGGACGGACGTCGCGCACCATCGGCGTCTCCCGCGTCCCCGAGGCGGGTTGAACCGGCCGCGGCCACACCTCGAGGGCCACCACACCGCGCCTACCGACCGCTGGTGGCCCCTGTCCACACCCGCACACCAGACACGCCCTGGAGGGGAAGCATGTCCACACCCACACCCCGCGAACGCCTCGTGAACGGCGGAGAGTCGCCCGGTGCGGCGCTGCTCGACAGCCCGACCGACGCCCCGCACCCACTGACCCCCGACCTGATCCGGCAGCGTCTGGCCGACGCGCTCACCGCGAACTGGCCGCGCATGGCGCACGCCGGCCACGCCCGTGACGTCGCCGACTCCCTCACGAACATCGTCCTGTCCATGGTCTCCCAGTTGCGGGAAGAGGCATCCGGCTGGCACGACAAGGCCGTTCAGGCTTTCGCGCAGCGCGACAGGGCACGCGCGACCGCGGTCACCCTGGAGCAGATGACCGCCGAGGCCGCCCGTCTCCTGCGTGCCGGGCTGCCCGGGCAGGCCCTCGCCGTTCTGGAGAGCGACGGCCGGCCGCTCGGGCCGTGTGCGGCGCCGGGGCTCTTCGACGACATGGCACCGTGTGCTCGCCCCGCAGGCCACGGCGGCGCGCACAGCGACGACCCGCAGTACGTCGACCCACCCGACAAGGGGGCATGGCTCCCGGAGCGGATGTTCCTTGTGGTCGCCGTCCGGCGCTGTGCCGACGGCGACTTCCCGGTCCTCGATCTGCACGGTGTCTACCCGCTGGTGGAGGACGCCAACGGCCGCGCCCGTGACCTCGTACTGGAGCTGTCGCCCGCCGACCCCACCGAGAGGACCAGCCCAGGAGACGGCTCGGTCTCGCTCGCAGTCCCGCAGAACGGCTCGTTCACCGGGCTCATCGAAGTGGTCGAGCTGGTAGTCGACCCGTACGCCTCCCAGGCCGCTCGGAATGCCGAGTACGAGGCCGCAGGCGAGGACGCGTACGACCCGGACTACGGCCGCGACCTCGACGACGAGGAATGAGCCGGCCGTGTCCATCACCTACACGCCACAGCCACAAACCGGAGCGTCCGCGTTCGCCATCATCGGCGCCGACCCCACTCGCGAGCCCACACGCCGCGTCTACGTCAGCACCACCGCCACAGGCGTGCCCGGCGTCGACTTCCTCGCGGTCGAGCGGGTCGTCAACGGAGATCTTCCGCTGCCCCACCTCAACGAGGCCGAGCAGGAACTCGCCGCCCGGCTCATGACCCGCGAGGCCCTGGGGGCGGAGGAGATCGCCGAACGCCTCCGCGTGGAACCCCGAACCGTCGTCCGCTGGCGAGCGGCCTGGAAGAGGGAAGAAAGGGAAGGCAGTTGAGCATCGAGGCCATGGCATGGGCCTTCCGACAGAACATCCCCAAGCCGGGCGCGAAGCTGGTGCTGCTGGCCCTGTGCGACTTCGCCGACGAGCAGTGGTCCTGCTTCCCGGGGCAGGCCACTCTGGCGGAGAAGACGAGCCAGGGAGAGCGCACAGTCCGTCGGCACCTGGAGTGGCTGGAGGCGGAGGGGTTCATCGTCTCGCACGCCCGCTTCTCGGACGGGCGACGCACCAGCAACCGCTACACGATCCATGCTCCGCGCCCGCAGGCGCCACCGCCGTCGGACCAGTCGGCGCCCGGTTCCGAGGCTCCCTCCCCGAAGGCGAAGAAGGGCGCGCCGAAGCCCGCCGGAAGACGGTCAAAGCAGGCGGCCAAAATGGCCACCGGCCAGTCTGGCCAGCGGCCAGATGCGACAGGGGAACCGGCCAATCTGGCCGGGGAACCGTCAGAGAACCACCAGAGAAACCCCCTACCCCCGGCGGATGGTGACGCCCGCCACGGGGCAAGCGGCTGCGTGGCGCACCCGGATTCACCTGCCGCCAACTGCCGTGGCTGCGGCACCAGTCCGCGTGCCCGTCGCGCCGCTGCGGAGGCTCAGGAGAAACGCGAGAGGGACGAGCGCGCCCGCAGCCGGGACCGCCGCTGGTTCCAGGAAGACCGGGCCCGGCGCGCCCGCGCCGCAGAGCTGGAAGCCCAGGGCGCCCTGGACGGACCGCGTCAGGCGGCGCGCGAAGCGTTCAGACGCAGTCGCCCCCGAGGCGACAGACCACGCAAATAAACAACACTTGACGACAGTTGATCTTGATTGATAAAATGTTATCAACATCGCAATCAACACCCACCAACCCTGAAGGGCTTGCCCGATGTTCCGACATCTCACCCCGGGCGAACACCAGGCGCTCACCACCAGGTTCGCCGCTCGCGGCGTCACGCCCGAGCAGTTCGAGCAGGCCAAGGAGCAGGCACGCGCGATCGGCGAAGCCCTGGCCCGCGCCTACAGCGAGGCGATCGGCCGCCCGGTCACCTCGCTGCAGTTCGTCACCGACGTCCTCGGCGCCGAGGGTGCCGGTCGGCTCCTTGCCTGTGCCCTGCGCGAGACGACCGGCCGCCACCCGGGCCTGTACCGCGACACCTGACGGAACCGGCACTTTCGCGCGCCACGACATGTGTGGCGACAGACAACTGATGCCCTTCGTTGGCCTGCGGGCCCTGACCAGAGTGCGAGGAAACCGATGAACATCCCCCTGTCCTACATCGCCGCGATAGTGGCCGCCGCCCGCCTCCAGGGCCCGCCCGCCGTCCGCGCCGACCTGGACGGCAGGCCCGTGCGCGTCCTGACGCTGCGCGGCCCCCGCCCAGGAGAGCTGTATGACTTCACGCTCGACGACGGCCACCGCCGCTGGCGTCTGGAGTCCGTCAGCCACGAGAGCGGCATCGACATGCACGGCCGCACGCTCGGCAAGCGCCTGTCGGCCCGGCTGAACGTGCTGCACGGCACCGCGGCCGAGCACTTCGACCAGCGGCCCCCGGCCCTCCCGTAACGCCAACGCCGACACGGGCCCCGGAACCGCCAGGGCCCGGCATACACGAAGGAGAGAAGAGCGAAGTGGACCAGCCCACCCGCGAACAGTTACTGCACGCCGAAGCCGCCAAGTACGGCATCGCCCCGGACGTGATCGACAGCGCGGTCGGCGTCATCGCCGCCGTCCAGCGCCGCGACCGCGACGACTTCCGGAGGAACTTCGGCGGTGAGCTGACGCCCGACCGGTGGCTCGCCGCGTACGGCGTCTCCGGCTTCAAGGAGCTGTGCGCGTACGCGACCCGCAAGGCCGGCCTCGGCGACGACGGCGGCCTGGTCATGCGCATCGTCTCGGCTGTCGCACCGGAGCCCGAGCAGTGCGCCGACGACCGGCCCATCCAGTTCTGGGCCCGCCCCCTCGCCGATCCCGCCGAGGCGACATTCCCTGCGTACCGCGTCACCTACGAGGACCCGTGCGCCGACATCAGCCCTGGCTTCGACTGGTCCGGAGCCCTGCTGCGCCGCACCCTGCGTGAAGCCACCGGACCCGGCCGGGGCGCGGCGAGCCTCGAGGAGGCCACCGGGGTCGTCGCCTTCACCGACGGTGACCTGCGCGGCGCCTACGTCGCGAGGCCCGCCCCGGGCCACACCCAGCCCACCTGTACCCGCTGCGGCCAGTGGGAGAAGGAGCACACGCTGCACGAACGCTTCGGCGCCTGCCCGCAGTTCACCACGCCGGCCGCTCCCCTCACTGCGGTTCCTGTGCCGTAACGGCGGCTCCCACCCGGGCCGCGCGCCGGTGCGAGCGGCCCGGCCCGGGCGGGCCCCTGCATTCCCCTTCGCATGCAAAGGAGTCAGTCCAGTCATGTCCCGAACACCCTGGCGCGTGGGCGGCGCACAGCGGCAAGGACGCCGCGAGGTTCAGGCGGACGCCTTCGCCGTCGGAGGCGACCAGGCCACCGGCCGTATCGCCGTCGCCGTCACCGACGGAATCGGCGACACCACGGCCGCGGCCGACGCGGCCGACCTGGCCGCGGGGGAGGCGGTGGGCGCGGCGCTCGTCGCCACGCCGGAGACCGGCTGCATCAGAGCGCGCAACCAGCTCGCCGCCAGCGGCATCACCGCGGACGCGTCGATCGTCACCGCGCTGTTCGACCCCGCCCACAGCCGTGTCCAGTTCGCCTGGGCAGGACTGTGCCGCGCCTACGTCCTCGCCGCTGAGGGACAGCTCCAGCGCGCCACGTACGACCACTCGCTCGGCGAGCGCATCCGCCGTCACACCGCGCAGCCCGGCCCGCTGCCGCTCTACGACCGCAAGGTGACACGCACCGTCGCACGCCACGAGTTCGTGACCACGTCCCTGCCCGCGCACAGCACCACCGCGGTCCTGCTGTGCACCGACGGCGTCAGCCAGGGCGTCGACGAACGGACCATCGCCGCCGCGCTCCTCCGCAACGACCCGAACGAGGCCGCCGAATTCCTCGCCGGCACAGCCGGCATCAACGGCCCGGACAACGCGACCGCCATCGTCCTGCGCCGCGCGCACTGACCACCCCGACCACGCAAACGCATCTCAAGGAGCCAACTCCCGTGAAACACATGCGAGAACCGAACTTCCGCCCCACCCAGCTCCCCCTCGAAGAACTCGCAGACGCCTACGTCCAGGCAGGCGAGACGCTCTTCCTCGCCATCCACGACGACATCTCGGCCCGCGTGCGCTCAGCACACCCCGAGGCCGGATACCTGGAGATCGCTGTCGACGACGGCGGCGACGTCGAACTGCACGGCATCTGGAGCACCGACGACCCCGACTCCGGCGACTTCCGCCTCCTGTACGACCCTCACGACGACGCGGAGCCGGACTGGCGGGACGGTCCACTGGACGTCGACGAACTCATCCAGGACCTCGGCCGCGTCCTGAGTGGCTCGTTCCTCCGCCACTGGGGCGTGGTCGAACCGCACCCCGTCCCTGCGCACCGCGACCGCCGCTGGATCAGCCTCACGCCGGCCGACCGTGCCGCCACTGTCGCGGACATCGTACGCCGCCACGTACCGGACGCCGTCTCCCTGATCTGCCGTTTCGAGACCAGGGCCCGGAGCATCGCGGTCGGCTTCGAACAGGTCACGCGCGCGACCGGCGAGACGCTCGCGATCCCGTGCCCACACTGTTCGCCGGACACGGAGGACGGCCCCTGGCCGCACGACGTCACCTACGAGATCGCCCGCCCCCTCGGCCAGCTCTACGCCCTCCCCCACCTGCGCCGGATCCACCTGACCCCCTGCGTGGACCTCGCCTCCGAGCACGAAGGACAGCTGTGGCAGCTGGTCTTCCCGTACCGCGAGCCCGCCTCCGCCGACACCGCCCACCACTGATTCCGCAGTCCCCTGGAAGGACGGGTCTTTCATGACCAACACCGCAACGCACCGGGTCGCCACAGCCCTGCGCTACCGCAAGCTCGCCGTCGACGCCTTCCACGAGGCCCAGGCCCAGTACGAGATCGCGGTCCTCGACCACGTCACGGCGCGCATCGTTGAGGCGTACCCGGAGACGACCCACCTCACCTTCGACCACTCCACGCACGACCGAACCGTCGAGCTGCACGCCTTATGGACCACGCACCACGGTGGGACGGAGGAACTGGTTCTCGACATCCGCAGGGACGCCGACACCACCACGCTGGACCTGGACGAGCTCGCCGACGACCTGAGCGACGCGCTCGCCGGACTCCACTCGGCAGCCTGGAGCGCCGTACGCCCGTACCCGAGACCGGACCGACGCTGGACGCTCGACCTCCCGCCAGCCGACCGCATCGTGCGGATCGCCGAGCTCGTCAGCGCACACCATCCCCACGCCCAGCTGATCACGGTCGACTTGGCAGGTGACACGTGCCGCGTACTCGACGTCACCTGCGCGGACACCTCCCAGTCCGACGTCGGCGTCATCAAAACGATCAGCGCCACCGACGAACACCCCCTGTGGCCGGAGAGCACCGAGCGGCGCATCACGGCGTTCGCCCGACAGATCCACGCCCTTCCGCACCTGCGCGCACGGCACCTGGCACGCGTCGGCGGCCCGGACGAGCACACGGCGTTCCTCCTGCTCCCCCAGACCGGCACCACCGGAGAGTGAGGTGACATGCCCATGCCTTCCGAGCTTTCGTCAGCGCCCTCCGTTCCCGCCACCCATGCCCAGACCATCGCGGCGAACGTGCTGAAGACCTGGCCGACGACCATCGGCCTGACCATCGAGTACGTCGCCCACCACGACCAGGGCCCACAGGGCACTGTCACCTTCGCCATCGTGCGCGCCCGTGAGCCCTGGCCGGGCCCCGTCCTGATCCGCTGCGACGGCTACGGCCACATCAGCCGCGGCTGCGAGCACCCCCGCCCCGACGGACAGCCCTGCTGGCTCCCGTCGGCAGCCCACCTCTCGCTCCGCGACCACGGCCGGTGCCCACAGCACCTGCCGCCCCTCACCGAGCGCGACTGGGTCAAGCACCCCGAACAGCCGCTCTACGGCCGCGTCACCCGCGTCGACCCGGACGGGACCGTGCTCATCGACTTTGCGAGCGGCGAGCTCACCCTCCACGACACGCAGGTGCCCCGCGTTCCCCAGCACATCGCCGAGGAACTCGACCGCGGCCCGATCAACGGCCCCCGGCACGTGATCAACGAGTAACCAGACCTCCGCCCGGTGCCGTGTGCGAGACGCCACCGAGCGGCCAACCACCCATACTCACAACGGAAAGAGATCCCTGAGCATGAGCAACCACGCCGTGGTCACCCTCAACTTCACCAGACCCGTGTACGCGCACGAACTGCGCCCCGGCGACGCGTTCGCTTTCCCCGACGCACCGCACACGCCCCTCACCGTAGGCGGCGTCAAAAAGACCGTCATCTCCCCCGAGCTCACTCTGCTCGCCTTGGCCCTCCACGGCCGCCGCGCCGAACGGGTCCACCTCCCGGCCAGCGCCCCCGTCCGCGCCCTGCGCATGGTCCGCACCGTCTCCCTGACCTGCCTGCTCTGCCACAAGCCCCAGGAAGTCGAACTGGACCTCCCGCACGACGGCGAACCCCTCTCCCTCGTCTGCGGCGACCACGCCCCCGACACGGCCCAGAACACGGAGGGCGAGTGATGGCCCTCCACTACCTCAGCGCCGTCCGGCTCCTCCGCCGCGCCGACGAGGACAAGGCCCGCGCCCTGTACGCCGACGTCATTGAGGCCCTCGAACAGCACTGCACGGACGTAGGCGTGGACTGGTGCGGCAACGAGCTGAACATCACCGTCCTGCTCACGACCGACGGCGAGCAGTACGTCGCCATCGCGGGCCGCGAGTCGCTGCCCTGGCACGGCGACCGCACCGAGATCGGCGGCTGGAAGGCCGTGCACATCGACAACACCCACGGCCAGGCCAAGGTCGTCTACGACACCACCTCAGCCGAGGGCGAACCGCCCGGCGACATGTCCCTCGAACCCCTCGCCGAGGAGGTCGGGACCTACGTCAACGGCTGGCGCGCCGAACACGGCGGATAACCCCAGCCCACCCACACACCACCAGGGGGCCGAGCCCACGACATCGGCCGGCCCCCTACCCACCCATGCCTCGATCACGAGAAAGAGCACCCTTGTGCTGACCTTCACCGTCGGCGGCGGACCGGCCCTCGAGGTCGCTGAGTTCGCCGACTTCGACACCGGCCAGGCCGTCTACCGTGTCACCGGCATCGGCGCCTTCACGCTCGGCTGGGACCCCGACCACCATCCCGAAGCCGACCAGGACCCCATGGAGGAGGTCCTCCAGGTCGCCTACGGCACCGGCCCACTCGGCTTTCACATGGACGAGGCGCCGGTCCTCTTCGGCGTCACACTCGCCGGCACCGAGTCCTTCACCCGCACCGCCCTCGACGCCGGCGCCCTACGCCTCCGTCCATACCGCCTCATCATCAGCGCCCCCGTGCGCGCCCCGAAGGGCACGGCCCGCCGGGCCTCCGACATCGTCTCCGCCCTAGCCCGACACTGGCTCGCCCAGCCCTGGACCCCGGAGCTGCGTCGCGCCCACGAACACCACTGCGCACCCCACTCCCTGAACCGCTACGGCGGCCTCATCGCCCAGCACGAGGAACGGATGCGCCGCCTACGCGAGGCCCACGCCTACTACATCCAGCGCGCCGATCGCGCCACGGCGATCCTCCAGGCGGGCCCAGTACCTGCCCCCGCGGGTGCCCCACCGCACCCGCACATCTCAGCCGAGACCGCGGGGAGGTGAGCGTCGTGGTCCAGTTCGACCTGTTCGGCGAGGTGGAGCAGAAACTCGAAGAGCGCGCCAAGCAGCGAGCGGAGGAAGCCGCCAAACCCAAGGCACCACCGACCCCCGCATCGCGCCGAAGGCACCGCGCCTTCCCGAGCGACCCGCGCCGCCACGCCAGCGACGTCGCCGACAACGTCATCGCCGCATGGTTCAGCCACTACGGCGGCAGCCGCATGGACGTCCCCCTCGGCACCGTCGCAGCACTCTGCTTCTTCCGCGAGCCGCTCATCGAAGACTGGCTCCTCACCCTCCAGCCCGCCCAGCTCCCGCAGCTGCTGCGGGAGATCTGGGGCGTCCAGTGGATGGCCCGACCCGACCTCATCGAGGTCGCCCGCCCCCTACACGACTGGATCGAGGAGAACCCCGACGAGCACCAGCTCAAGGCCGTCCAGGCCGTCATGCACGCCGCGATCAACAAGGGACTGCTCGACCTCACCGCCCGGGACGACCCGTACGAACGCTCCGAGGCCGACGTCCTCAGCCCGCTCCTGACGGGCCTGCGCCACAAGAGCGACAAGAAGTGGCGCGGTGAGTACCACACCCCTCCCTGCGTCACCGACCTGATGGCCGAGATCCTCGTCCACGACGACCACGGCCCCACCATCCGCGAACCGGCCCTCGGCAGTGGCGGTATGTTCCGCTCTGTCGCCCAGACGCTGCGCTTCCGCGGCCTCAACCCGCACGACTACACCTGGTTCGGCAACGACGTCGACCCGCTCGCCACCGCCTGCGCCGCCGTCAACGCGATCATCTGGGACCTCGGCCCCCGGACCGTCATCTGGTGCGCCGACTCTCTCGCCACCGAGGACGCCGGCCTCTCCAAGGCACTGGCCGAGCGCGAGGCGGTCATCAAGCACCGCAACGCGGTCGTGGAGCAGGCCCTGTTCGAGCACAGGGCCCGACGCATGCTCCGTGCCCTGGACAGTCTCTTCGAAGGAGGGCAGGCAGCGTGAACGTCGTCTCCTACGGTGGAGGAGTTCAGTCCACCGCGCTCCTAGTCCTTGCAGCGCACGGTCACATCCCGTACGACACCTTCCTGTTCGCCAACGTCGGCGATGACAGTGAGCACCCAGCAACTCTCCGATACCTGCGAGAGATTGCCACGCCGTTCGCCGCAGAAAACGGAATTGCCCTCCACATCCTCGAGCGGCGCAGACGTGACGGGACCACTGAGACTCTCCGGGAGCGTCTCGTACGCCCTGGGTCGCGCTCTATCCCCATTCCGGTCCGCATGAGTAATGGGGCTCCTGGACGCCGTTCCTGCACAGCCGACTTCAAAATCAAGGTCGTCGGCCGCTGGCTTCGTGAGAACGGAGCCACCAAGGAAACTCCGGCCCAAGTCGCCATCGGTATCTCAGTCGACGAGATCCACCGCGCCAACCGACGCCGCTCCGAACCTCACGAGGAGATCGTCTACCCTCTCCTGGACCTCGGACTCCGCCGTACCGACTGCCACGGGATCATCGAGCAAGCAGGACTGCCCATCCCGCCCAAGAGCGCCTGCTTCTTCTGCCCCTTCAAAACGCTGCAGCAGTGGCAGGAGATGCGACGCAGCGAGCCGGAGCTCTTCGCCCAGGCAGCGGAACTGGAAGCCGCCCTGATCGCTCAGCGTGCCGCACTGGGGAGAGATCCCGCCTACCTGACGCGGCGAGCCAAGCCTCTGCCTGAAGCCATTCCCCAAGCTACGCCGCTGCCCTTGGTCGACTCCGATGAAGCGGAATGCGACTCGGGCTGGTGCATGACCTGAATCACCGCACCGTACGGCACCACGTAACACGACCGGAAGAGACGACTTGTGAGCCCAGCGAAGCGAACCGCATCCAATGACATCGACACTCAGAAGAAGCAGCGTGTCTTCCCAGCGGACTTCGACGAGTTCGTCGAAGCGACTGCGGCTGAACTCGGCGACGGGTGGACTGTGAACGCCGACAGCAAGCCCCACCCCGGCCTGTCCGCGTACCTCACCCACCCCAACGGCCGCCGCGTCGGTATCAAGCACATCTGGCGTGGCGAGGCCGTCCAGACCTGGGCGCTCGACGTCCCGCCCCGCGAGTTCGACAACGACGGGGACGCCGAGACGTACGCCGACAGCCTCAAGCACCTCACCCCGGGCATCCGCTACAACGTCGGCGTCTGCTTCACGAACAACCCGCCCGCCGCGACCACCGCACGGAACATCCGCACCCGGCTCCTGCCAGCCTTCGACGGCAGGCGCCCACTGCTGCGCGCCTTCCCGAAGAAGCCCTCCCGCCGCACCGCAGTGGCGGAGAAGCCCCCGGCAGCCGCCAACGCGACGACGAGCAGCGAGCCCACACAAGCCGCGGACCAGCCCCAGCCGGAGAAGGCCACGGCGAAAACCGCGGCCCCGGCGAGGAGCCCACGCCGTACGGTCAAGAAGGCCCAGCCCACCGCGAAGAAGACCGAGCCGAAGAAGCAACCGGCGGCGCCCCGGTCAAAGCGCCTCACGGCCAAAACCACCAAGACGGCCAGTCCGGACGAGACCACGGCGAAGAAAAAGTCGCAGTCGACCGAGACGACCACCGGTAACTGATCAAGACCCTCAGTGCGGGGCGATCCGAGCATCGCCCCGCACTCTCAACATAGCGACTAACCTCGCGCTTTCACTAGGTGGGCTGTCCGCAGGCTGATCAGAAACACAGAAAGTGCTCTTGACCTGCAACGATAGGACTTGCTGAGGGTCCTGTTGGCTGCGAGGAAAAGAGCACTTTCCAGGTGAGAGAGCCTACCGCGTCGTACCCGCGTGTCCGTATCCAGGGGGACGGCCGCCAGGTTGTCTCGCAGGCCGGCTCGGTCCTGCTGGTGGAGACGGTCCGTAGAACCGGCCTCGACCAGGCGATATCCGCGGCGCTGGCACCGTGGCGCAAATCCCGGGCCGTCCATGATCCGGGGAAGATCCTCCTGGACGTCGCACTGGCGGTCGCGTTGGGCGGGGACTGCCTGGCCGATGTCGGCATGCTGCGGGCCGAGCCCGCCGTGTTCGGGCCGGTCGCCTCCGACCCGACGGTCTCCCGCCTCATCGACACCCTCGCAGCCTCCGGAGAGAAAGCTCTGCGGGCGATCCGTGCCGCGCGGGCCGAAGCACGCCAGCGGGCCTGGCAGCTGGCCGACCGGGAAGCGCCTGATGCGGGCGGGACGGTGACCGTCGATCTCGACGGAGTGCTGGTGATCGCGCACTCGGACAAGGAGGACGCCGCACCCACGTGGAAGCGAACCTACGGCCACCACCCGCTGATGGGGTTCCTCGACCACGGACCGGGCGGCACCGGTGAGCCGGTCGCGGCCCTGCTCAGACCGGGCAACGCGGGATCGAACACGGCCGCCGACCACATCACCGCCACCCAACTGGCCCTGGCCCAACTGCCGAAGAAGTACCGGCGCGGACGCCGGACCCTGATCCGCACCGACTCCGCGGGCGGCACCCACGACTTCGTCGCATGGCTCGCCCAGCGAGGCCGGTGGCTGTCCTACTCGGTCGGCATGGTGATCACCGAGCAGGTCCACCAGCATGTGCTGAAGGTTCCGGCATCCGCCTGGACGCCCGCTGTCGAGGCGGACGGTGAGATCCGCGACGGCGCCTGGGTCGCCGAACTCACCGGCGACGTCCTGAACGGCTGGCCGAAGGGCATGCGGCTGATCGTCAGGAAGGAACGGCCGCACCCCGGGGCCCAGTTGCGGCTCACGGACGCGGACGGCATGCGGCTGACCTGTCTCGCCACCAACACCTCGGACCGGCCGATCGCCGAACTCGAACTCCGTCACCGGCTGCGGGCCCGGGCCGAGGACCGCATCCGCGCCGCCCGGGCCACCGGCCTGCGCAACCTGCCCCTGCACCGCACCGCCCAGAACCGGATCTGGCTGGAGATCGTGCAGATCGCTCTCGACCTGCTGGCCTGGATGCCGATGCTCGCCCTGACCGGCAAGGCCAGGCTCTGGGAGCCCCGCCGACTACGGCTCCGCCTGTTCACCACGGCCGGACAACTCGTGACCACAGGCCGTCGGCGGATCCTCCGCCTGGCCCGGCACTGGCCCTGGACCAGCCACATCACCACAGCCCTCAACCGGCTCGCACTCCTGCCGAACCCCGGATGACCAAAGGATTC